>JANLQV010000062.1:0-5711 GCA_031368025.1 Sphingomonadales bacterium
GCGAGGGCAGGTGTGGCGAGAAGGGCGAAGGCCGCGATCAGCGGGGAGAGGATCTTGCGCATGATGGCCATGCTAAGCGGTCATGCGTTGCCGTCAAGCGTTCGCTTTCCCGTCATCCAAGGGGCACCTTATCCCTGTCGATGATGTCCGCAAAGCCCTTGCTCACCGCTGACCGGTCGACGATATCCACCTTCCACGGCAATTCGGATTCATCGAAGGCCTCGGCCAGTTCGGCCATCAGCGAAAGGGAGAGCGGGGCAGGGCTTTCGAGCGCAAGGTCAAGGTCTGACCAGGGTTTGGGTTTGCCGCCGGCGCGGCTTCCGAAAACGGACACCTGCACATCCTCCGGCAAAAGGCGTGCAACAATGTCGCGAATGATCGCCATTTCGCGAGCGCCAACCGCGAGCCGGGAATTCGCCTTCAAGCGCCCTCCTTCAGGCGATCCAGCAAGAAGCGGGCCTCTTCGAGAAATGCGGGAATTGCCCCTGCGACTTGCAACGCCTTGGCCTCGTCATAGGTGTGTGACGTGATGTTGCGCATCTCTCGATAGGTGCGCCATTGGGGCCACCCCTCCTTGAGAAAACCCTGTTCGCTTGCCGTGCGAATGAGGGCGGGGAAGGTCATGCGGTCAATTTCTTCCGGATTCGCAGCGGCAGCCTCCAGCACCCGGCGCATCATCTTGTGGGCAAGATCATAGGTGAATTCGAAGCGCTGGATCAGGCCATCGCGGATCTGCGTGTCACGCGTGTCCAATGTGTAGCGCTCCAGACCCTCGGCAAGGCGGGCGACGGCGTTGGCCAACGAGGAGAAATCGAGCGGCATGGCCGGACTATTGCCCGAACCCGCCCTCTCCCGCAACTCGCACGGCTTCGCGCGCTGCCGCCATCAGCGCCCCGGCCTTGGCTTCGCATTCGCGCTGCTCGTATTCGGGGTTGCTGTCGGCCACGATTCCCGCGCCTGCCTGAACATGCATGACCCCGTCTTTCACCACGGCCGTGCGCAGCACGATGCAACTGTCCATATTGCCGTTCGGGCTGAAATAGCCGACGCCGCCGGCATAGGCGCCGCGGGTTTCGGGTTCGAGTTCGGCGATGATCTCGCAGGCACGGACTTTGGGTGCACCTGAAACCGTCCCCGCCGGGAAGCCTGCGAACAAGGCGTCGAGCGCGTCCTTGTCTGGAGAGAGCCGCCCGACAACGTTGGAAACGATGTGCATGACGTGGCTGTAGAATTCGACCGTGTAACTGTCAGTCACCGTTACGCTGCCCGCTTCCGCAACGCGTCCGACGTCATTGCGACCCAGATCAAGGAGCATCAAATGCTCGGCGCGTTCCTTGGGGTCGGCGAGCAGCGAGTCACGATTTTCGGCGTCCTCAACGGCGGTCTTGCCGCGCGGTCGGGTTCCCGCGATCGGCCGGATCGTCACTTCGCCATCTCGGGCGCGAACGAGGATTTCCGGGCTCGATCCCGTCAGCGCAAAGCCCGGAAGGTCGAGATGATAAAGGAACGGCGAAGGATTGATCCGGCGCAATGCGCGATACAGGTCAAACGGCGGCAGGGGGAAGGGCTGGGTGAAACGCTGCGCCAGCACCACCTGAAAGATATCGCCTGCGGCAATATAGTCTTTCGCCTTGAGCACCATTTCCGCATAACGACCGGGCGCGAGCACAGGCTCGGGCGGGGCAAGTGTATCCAGATCAGGCCGCTTTTCCTGTTGCGGAAGCGGCAAGGCGAGCCGCGCGGAAGCGGCTTCGATCCGCTCGACCGCGCGGTCCACTTGTCGTGCCGGATCGCCACCTTCCGGCCAGACTGGGGCAATGAGGAAGAGCTGGTCCGAAAGCCGGTCGAACACCAGCACAAGGGTCGGTCGCACGAACAGCATGTCAGGCAGGCCAAGCGGGTTGGGCGCAGGGCGGGGAAGTTTTTCGACCAGTCCGATGGTTTCATAGGCGAAATAGCCAACGAGGCAGGCAAGGGCGCTCGGCAGTCCATCGGGTACGTCGATCCGGCATGACGCAACGAGCGTGCGCAGCGCGGGAAGGGCGGTTTCGGTGAGCGGCTTGAACGCCGTCCGGTCTGTCAGCCAGTGGTGATTGATTTCGGCCTGTTCGCCGTTTGCGCGAAAAACCAGATCGGGGGCCAGGCCCAGCAGGCTGTAACGCCCGCGCACAGCACCACCCTCGACCGATTCAAGCAGGAAATCGCCACGTTCGGCCTCAAACAGCTTGAGCGCTGCCGAAACCGGCGTCTCGGTATCTGCGATCAGGCTGCGCCAGATCAGCGCCGGTTTCCCCTGCCGAAGCTGCGCAAGGCCAGTCGCGTCGCCTTGCGCGTTCACTGGCGCGTCGTTGCGCCCGTCAGGCTGCGCTTGAGGGCTGCAATCGCTGAATCGTTCTTCTTGACCCCGATGTCAGCCTTGATCGCAGCAGCGAACTGCTGGACATATTCCTCACCAACCGAGCGGCCAATCTCGGTTTGCGTCGCCTGGATCAGGCCGGGTTCGGTTGCCAGGCTGCCCGGCGTGATCTTGTCGAGCCAGATGACATACCAGCCTTGCTTCTCATCGGCTTCGAGCACTCTGGCATGACGTGCAGGGATACTGAAGAGCAGGGCGAGTGGCGGCGGAACCTTTTGTTGCGCCTTGGCAAGATCGATCCGGCGCGCGCCGATCGGCTTGGGTGCCGGGAGCGCGACACCCGCACCAGACAGGGCTGCCGCAAGCGGTGTTCCTTGATTGACCTTCATGGCAATCGCATCGGCAATCCTTTTGGCTGCCTTCAAAGTGCGATCGCGCTGAAAATCTGTGAGGATTTGCTGGCGGATATTGGCCAATGGCCTGGGTGCCGAAGGAATGATGCGGTCAAGATCGTAGAAACCGTAGCTCTGGCCCTGCGCAATCGTCATCACAGCGGCATCGTCGTTGGGCTCGGCCTGGAAAGCGTCATGCAGGATCGGCTGCAATTCGGGCGCAGCCTTGTAACCGGGAAGGTCCGGCGCAATGCCGCCGCCGGTCAGCGGCGGCGTGGTCACGGCAGTCAGACCCTCAGCTTTCACCACATCGTCAAAGGTGGATCCATCGGCCACCTGATCTTCGATCTTGGTGACGAAATCGGCAATTGCCACGTCGTTCTTTTGCTTGAGGATCTGTTCGACAAGCGTCGCGCGCACATCGGCCAGAGATTTGCCGCCGATCTTGTTGACAGCATCAACCTTGATCACCAGCCAGCCGAGCGGCGATTTTTGCGGATCCAGCACGCTGCCTTTCGTGGCGGAAAAAGCCAGTTTTGCGATCGATGCAGACGATGTCAGGCCAGCATATCCCGATTGATCCTGCGCGGCGAGTGTGGTCGCTTCGCCGCCCGAAGCCTTGGCGGCTGCTGCAAGCGGCGTGCCTGAACGTGTCTTGGTCGCGATCTCCTGTGCCGCCGTCTGGCTCTGCACGACCACCTGGGTAAAGACGCGCGTTTCCTTCGCCGCATATTGCGTGGCATTCGCCTTGTAGGATTGGGCGATTTCTTCTTCGGTCGCCGCCGTCTTGCCGTCGAACTGCTTGCGGTCAAACAACGCATAGCGGATGACCCTTGTTTCTGGCACGGTGTATCGGGCAAGCTGGCGCTGATAGAATTGCGTGAGTTCTGCTTCGGTTGGCGGTGCGCCGGTACTCATGGCAGCTGTGGGCACAAAGGCGATTTGTCCGCTCCGTGCTTCAAGCAGCAGCGCCGCATAGGGCGTCACCAACCCGACCGGCGCCCGCGCGGCGCCAGCCGCCGGAACGATCAGCGCATTGGTCATCTTGTCGCGCGCCAGATCCTGACGGACTTCTACTTCGCTCAGCTTGCGCTGCGCCAGAACGCCAAGGAAGGTGTTCCGGTCGAACGAACCGGCGGGACCGCGAAAGGCCGGGATGCTTGCAATCTCGCCGTCCACCAGCCGATTGCTGACCGCCATGCCGTTTTTCAGGCCGAATTGTTCAAAGGCCCGGCCATTGATCATCTGCTCGATCGCCTGATCCATCCCGCCGGAGCGCACGAACCCCGCCATGTCGAGGCCGGGTTGTTGCTGCCGCTCATTGTCGAGTTGCGCCTGTATTCGTTGGGCCGCATCCGATCCGCCCAATGATGTGTTACCGATTTTTGCAAGATCCGATCCACCGCCTGCCAGATTACCGAGACCCGAAGGCGTGCCCACACCCGTTACGATGAACGCGATCATGATCAGGGCGAGCAGGCCGAGGACGAGCCATGAAGAGAGTGCTCGGCGAAAAAAGGAAATCATGAAGGAGCTTCCGGCTTGATGTTGATTGCGGCTCGCCATAGGGCGGCGCGGGTTTGGCATCAAGCGGGCTTTGGGAAAGGGCATTCGGTCAATGGCATTGCGCAAACTGGTCGCTGGCAACTGGAAAATGAACGGTTCGCTGGAGAGCCTTTCCGAACTTGACGCAATTGCCGCCGCTGCGACGGGCGGGGTTGATGTCGCGATCTGCCCGCCTGCAACGCTGATTGGCCCGGCAGTGGCGCGACAATCGGGGCTTATGATCGGTGGGCAGGATTGCCACTGGAACGCATCGGGCGCGCACACCGGCTGCCTGTCTGTCGCAATGCTGGCCGAAGCGGGTGCGACCTTGGTCATTGTGGGCCATAGCGAGCGTCGCGCTGATAACCACGAAACCAGCGCCGACGTGAAAGCCAAGGCAGAAGCCGCAATCGCAGGCGGGTTGACTGCGATCGTCTGCGTCGGGGAAACCGAAGCCGAACGCGACGCCGGCAGTGCTGTTGCAGTCGTCACCGGACAGCTCAAGGGGTCGGTTCCGGGCAGCGGGACAGGCGAGACGCTGGTGATTGCCTATGAGCCGGTTTGGGCAATTGGCACCGGCCGGACGCCGACCGTGGCTGATGTTGCACAGATGCATGCCGCCATCCGCCAATGCCTCGGCGAAATTCTTGATGGCGAAGGCGCGAAGGTCCGTATCCTTTATGGCGGCTCGGTCAAATCATCGAACGCTGCCGAACTGCTCCACATCGCCGATGTGGACGGCGCACTGGTGGGCGGGGCCAGCCTCAAGGCGGCGGATTTCGTGCCGATTGTCCTCGCTGCAAAATAATCTGCACCCGGCGTGCATCCAATTCGTCGATCCAACCAATATAGCATTTAACTCCGGTGCTTTTGCTCGGGGTCGTGACGCATGCGCCTCTCCCCGGGGCGACCAACTTTTTTGAAATGAGGCTACCGCATGAAAAAGACTGTCATCACCACGCTCATGATCGCCGCAGCTGCGATGACCATGACCGCGTGTTCCAAGAAGCCCGCCGAAGGCGATAATTCCATGATGGCGGACAATTCTGCCATGATGGATAATGAAACGATGGGCGATGCCGGTGCCATGGCTGGCGGCGAAATGCCGATGGTCGGCGGCGCGCCGATGGATCCTGCAAATGATGTTGTGACCAACGCTTCCAAGGCAGGCAATCTCAAAACACTCGTTGCCGCTGTGGGCGCTGCTGGTCTGGTCGATACGCTGAAGGGCGCAGGCCCGTTCACTGTCTTCGCGCCGGATGATGATGCGTTCAAGAAGTTGCCGGAAGGCACTGTCGAGACGCTCGTCAAACCTGCCAATAAAGCAAAGCTCGCCGGCATCCTGACCTATCATGTCCTTGCGGGAAAGATGGATACGGCTGAACTCAGCAAAGCGATCGAAGCTGGTGGTGGCAAGG
>JANLQV010000065.1:0-2214 GCA_031368025.1 Sphingomonadales bacterium
AGACGGGAATTTTCCAGAGGACATAGAAGGGAATGCGCATGATTGCGCCAGCCGAGAGCAATGCCCGGCCTTCACGCCACCAGGCGACCCCGAGCAGCAAAAGGCTTGATGCCATCAGGGCAATGAGGATGAATGCGGGAACGGCGCTGGCGCCCAGTGCCGCAAGCGCACAGAGCAAGATTGCAACTGCGCCGCCAACGGCGAATAATATCGCCAATGGCGGCACCAAGAGATGCATGCCCAGTCGCAGCGACGCCAGCTGCCGGTTCTTTATTCCTGCGACCAGGACCGGCACGGCATGCCGCGCGGCAGTGCTGATAAAGCCATGCTCCCAACGTGTCCTTTGTGTCAGAGTATCGTCCGCCGTTGCGGCTTCGCTCCAAACGCGCGCACCTTCGACGAGCATTGGTTTGGTCGCTTCCCGCGTCAGAGCAACGGTGATGGCAAGATCTTCGACGATATTGGAAGATGCAAGCGGCAGCTTTTCGAAAACTGCCCACGGAAAGGCCATGCCCGTCCCGGTCAACATCGCGGGGCCTCCTGATCGCACCAATCCTCTCTGTCGCACCAGATTCTTGATCAGGAACGCAAAGTTGGAAATTTCGATCATCGGTCCGGCATGGGCGCCTGCGTTCATCAGATTGACCGATTGAACGGGCTTGCCGCTCATGATCGCAGCAGCGGCAAGAATTTCGATCGTTCCCAAATCGGGCAGACAATCTGCATCGAGAATGATCACACAATCAGGAGATTGCCGTGCGAGGTGGGCCCGGCCGAAATCAAGCGCGAAGCCTTTGCCGCGCTTTGCAGCGTCCGTGCGTTCGACGACATCGACGCCACAGGCCCGTGCGTTCTTGGCCGTATCATCGGTGCAATTGTCTGCGACGACGAGGATTTTAGCAGCGATGGGGAGCATATTTTTGAGCCGGGAGAGGGTTTGTCCAATCCCTTTCGCTTCATTGTGCGCAGGAATGAGGATCGTTGACGTGCCAGGCTTTTCGCTCGTCTGGAGCGACTGGTTAAGCGGAACAAGGCCAAGAGCGATCTCATTGATAAAGATCGCAAAAACCAGAGAAACCGGAGCAGCGGCAATCCATATCACCGCGTCCAGTGCATTCATATCGAGGACTCCGGTTGTTCGTGGCTGATGGCAGCTACCGTTTGTGCGGTCAAAGAGGAGGCGTCAAGTGAACGCAACAAGCCCAAAGCGTGGCGTTTCAATGTTGCTCAATGCTCTCGGGGGTTGGGGTATCCGGCGGATCGACCAGATGCGGGCTCGCGACCCAGCGAAAGCCATCGTACATTTTAAGCTGTTGACCGTTGCCAAGATCGCCACCGGAGCAATTAAGCAGCTTGTTGATGCAGTTGTCATGCCACATTTTCAAAACCGTATCGTCCCATGCACCGAACCAGTCTGTGTGAAAAGTCGTGCCAGGCGCCATGGCCATTCCGGGCATTGCGTCTGACGACAGATGCCAACTGTTGAACGTGCCGTCCCAGGAGCCGGACCGGTCCAGCGTCTCATCCACGCTGTACCAAGCGCCGAGCGTGAAGGTCGGGATCACGTAGGGGTGTGTGTCGGGGCATCTGTAATATCCCCATTCCCCATAGCTTCCAAATGCGACATGAGAACGATGATCTGCGCTATCAAGATTTTTCCCGTCCCAGCAGTCAGGCGCGCTGATGACCGCGCCAAGCTTGTTGCCGACCGGGCAGCCCTTCGCGGCGGCGACAATCGTTGGGTAGTGACCAGAAATGCCCGTCGGCCCGTCGCAGTTGAAATATCCGCCGCCAGTTCTCGGGGCCTTGTGATTGAGCATGTCAAAGCCAAAAATGAATCGCAAACCTCGTGGAATATCCACGCACGCGCGGCCTTGTCGCCCGCATTCCGGATCACTCGCCGGACGGCGCTTGTAGTAAACGCTGACATAGTCAGGCCGAACAACTTGTCCTTTTCCGTTAAGCATCGCGGGCATCCAATATGCCGAACGGTTCAGGCGATTGTTGCAGCTACTGTCGCCCGATGTCCGCAGGCTGGCATATGTCGACGCCGCGTTGGCCATGGTGTTTCCAAAAAACTGGTGTAGGTGCGACTTGCCGGGTTGACCGGGGTAGACAATCGGATCGTCGAACGACAATTGCCCGGCATTGCAGATGAAGCGAAAGGCACCGACATTGTCGGGCATGGCGCTCTTGGGAATGGTTCCGGTTCCC
>JANLQV010000069.1:0-2309 GCA_031368025.1 Sphingomonadales bacterium
GCTCCATGAATTGCGCAAGGCAACCGGCAAGCTCAAGGATTTATCATTCGATACGATTTCTGGCGCAGGCCCTAACGCGGCAATCCCACATTATCGCGTTGAAGAGTCATCAAACCGGCAGATCCAGCCGTCCAGCATCTACCTCGTCGATTCGGGCGGCCAGTATCTGGATGGCACGACTGACGTCACGCGGACAGTCTGGGTGGGGCCGGGTGAGCCCACCGCGGAGATGAAGGATCGTTTTACGCGCGTCCTCAAGGGGCATATCGCTCTGGCCCGGGCCGTTTTCCCCGTCGGCACGCGTGGCACACAACTCGATACGCTTGCCCGGCAATTCCTTTGGGCAGCGGGCGTGGACTATGCGCATGGCACCGGTCACGGTGTTGGCAGCTTCCTCTCTGTCCATGAAGGACCACAGCGGATTGCGACCTCGTCAGGCGGGCAGGGCGGGACCGAAGAGCCTCTGGCGGCGGGCATGTTCCTCTCGAACGAACCAGGATATTACAAGTCCGGTGAATATGGCATCCGGATCGAGAATCTGATCCTTGTCGAACGACGCGAAATTGAGGGCGCGGAAGGCGAATATCTGGGCTTTGAGACCCTGACCTATGCCCCGATAGACCGCGCGCTGGTCGATACCGACCTGATGACCCGCGACGAATTGCGCTGGTGGGACGAGTATCATGCAAAGGTTTTTGAAATTGTCGGCCCACAGATGGAAGGCGATGCAAAGGCATGGGTTGAGGCCGCCTGCGCGCCGCTTGAGCGATGCTGAAGCGGCATTCCTTGCTATTGCAGCACTTTGTCACTATATGAGGCTTGCTAACGTCGCCACCGACGAAATTTGAGGCTCCAGCGACGGAGCAGCGCTTTCTCTGACACGACCCAGCATTGCTTCCGTGCTTTTGCGGTGGCGATCATCAATGTTTTCGTGAAAGGAAACGCATCATGCCAATCGGCACAGTCAAATTCTTCAATGCAGACAAGGGCTATGGCTTCATCCAGCCCGAAGACGGCGGCCAGGACAGCTTTGTCCACATCACCGCAGTCGAGCGCGCCGGAATGGTCACGCTCAACAAGGATCAGCGCGTATCCTACGAAGTCGAAACCGGCAAGAACGGCAAGGCTTCCGCCGTCAACCTTTCGGCAGCCTGATCATATGGCCAAAGAGGATCTTTTGACCCTCGAGGGCCAGATCGACGAGATTTATCCAGACGGGCGTTTCGGCGTCATGCTGGAAAACGATCACCGGATTATCGCTTACACGGCGGGCAAGATGCGGAAATTCCGCATCCGGTCCGTCGTGGGCGACCGGGTTCACGTCGAAATGACTCCCTATGACCTGACCAAGGGCCGCATCGTGTTTCGCGAACGGACGCCCGGTGTAGGTCCAAGCCAACGGCGCACTTTCAAGCGCTGACGTCTCTCAAGAAAGGGGAGCCCATGTCGACCCTTGAATTCTATCATACGCGTGCTGCGCAGTGCGCGCGCGAAGCCGAAGCTACGAATCTGGTCAATGTCAAGGAACGGCTTTTGAACGCGCGTCTGGCGTGGTTGCAGATGGCCGAGCGCCTTGAGCGAACCAACGAAGCCCGCGCCGTCGGGCTGGCGCATAAAGCAGAAGTGCTTGCGCAAGCCGGACATGACACGTCGATGGCCGAGGCAATCTAGCCGGGGATATTCCTCGCGCACTGATGCTTCGAACTTGGCGCGCGCGCTTGGTTGTGCCACTCTCGTACAATGATTGACGTAACTCCATCCGGTCAGGCGTGTGGCGCAACCGTGCGCGGTGTTGACCTGTCACAACCGCTTGGCGCGCATACTGTATCGGAAATCCGCGAGGCATGGCTCATCCATCACGTCCTCGCTTTCCCCGATCAGGCGATGGATGATGATGATCTGGAGCGCTTCACGATCGCGTTTGGCGGCTTTGGAGTCGATCCATTTATCGCGCCGATCACAGGCCGGGAGCATATCATTGCGGTTGAACGGCAGGCCGATGAAACCTCACCGCTGTTCGCCGAGAACTGGCACAGCGATTGGAGCTTTCAGGCGCGCCCTCCTGCGGGCACATGTCTTTACGGCATCGAAATTCCGCCCATTGGCGGAGACACGCTATTTGCCAATCAGCATGCCGCGCTTGACGCGATGCCCAATGCAATGCGCGCGCGGCTCGAAGGAAAACAGGCGATCCATTCCGCCAAGCGCGCCTATGCGCCTGAGGGCTTTTATGGCGAGGGTGACACCGCCAAACGCTCAATGGACATCCGACCTTCGCGTGACGCCGAAGCGACCCAGCTCCACCCGTT
>JANLQV010000089.1:0-1581 GCA_031368025.1 Sphingomonadales bacterium
CTGAGTTGCGGAAACGCCAGAGAGTGCGCCCTGCATGCCGCCCATCGGCGTGCGGGCGTAAGATGCGATAACGACGGGATCGATGGTCATGATGTTTATCCTGCGATTGTCTGTCCGGCCAAGCGTCCGCCTGCCTTTGCAGCAGATGTGACACTCCCTTCCGGATCTCTCCGACTCGAAAAAAATTACCTAAGCGCTTTTTCGCAAGCATGCACGATTTGCAAGGGAAACCGGGATTGCGCCGGGTTCGCGTGGCAAGAGATTGAATCCTTTGATTGACGTGGATCAAGGTAATGGGCTTTGATCTGCCCAACACAGAATCCATCAATACTCGGGAGGACGCTGCCTGTGACGCAAACCGACACACTGGACGCTGCGAAGCATGATCTCCAGCAAACCCATTTCGACGTATTGATCGTCGGCGCGGGGATTTCAGGCATAGGCGCGGCCTATCACATGCAGCACCAGACACCTGACAAGAGCTTTGTTATCCTTGAAGCCAAAGAGACATTCGGTGGCACATGGGTCACCCACACCTATCCTGGAATCCGGTCAGACAGCGATCTTTATACATTCGGTTATCGCTTCAAGCCGTGGATCGGCGCGCCGATCGCGACTTCAGAAGAAATCCTCAGATATATGGGCGAAGTGGTCGAGGAAAATGCCATCGGGGACCATATCCGCTATGGCCACACGATCACGCATTGCAGCTGGTTAAGCGCTGACAATCTCTGGACAGTCGAAGCGATCAGCAAGGCTGATGGCAAGACCCATTTCTTTACCTGCAACTTCCTCTGGATGTGCCAGGGATATTACAACCACAACACGCCTTACACGCCCGAATGGCCCGGCATGGGGGCCTTCAAGGGGCGAATCGTCCATCCGCAGACTTGGCCCTCCGACATTGATCTGAAGGGTAAGCGCGTGGTCGTGATCGGCTCAGGCGCAACGGCGGCAACGATCGTTCCCGCCATCGCCGATGACTGCGCGTCGGTTACGATGCTCCAACGTTCTCCGACCTATTTCATGCCGAGTGCAAACGCGAATGAACTTGCAGACCGCCTTCGCGATATTGGTATCGATGAACCAACGATCCACCGGGTGGTGCGCCAACAGATCAATTTTGACATGGAAGCGATAATCAAGCGCTGCGTGACCGAACCAGAGGCAGTGAAGGAAGAACTGTTCGCGGCCGCACGGGAATATCTCGGCCCCGATTTCGATCTCGCCCCGCATTTCACACCAAGCTACCGTCCGTGGCAGCAACGCGTTGCCTTCCTCCCGGACGGAGATTTGTTCCGCAAGATCGCGGAAGGCAAGGTCGCTGCCGTAACGGATCATATCGAACGCTTCACCGAAAAAGGAATCCTGCTCAAATCAGGACGAGAACTAGAGGCAGACATCATCATCACGGCGACGGGGTTCAACCTCTCCGTCCTTGGCGACATTCCCTTTGAGATCGACGGCCAGCCAGTCGACTGGTCACAGACGATCACATATCGCGGAATGATGTTTACCGGCGTGCCCAACATGATTTGGGTCTTCGGCTATTTCCGTGCGAGCTGGACTTTGCGCGTCGAC
>JANLQV010000371.1:0-4749 GCA_031368025.1 Sphingomonadales bacterium
CGTAGAGCTTGGCGAGGCTGGCTTCCATCTGGCCTTTCCCTGCGTTGAGCATCCGGCCGACGCGATAGGCGAGGCGGCGGCAGGCGAGGTAGCGTGCGGCCATTGTCGCCAGCTTGGCCTGTGTCAGTTGGGTGGCGGCGAGCGGTTTGCCGAAGACCTTGCGGTCCTGCGCATAACGGATGGCCGCCTTTGTCGCGGCGGCCATGATCCCGCAGGCGCGGCCCGCCGTCTGGATGCGTCCGCCGGTCATGCCCGACATTGTGTAGTAGAAGCCTTTGCCAAGGCCTGCCTCTTCACCGAGCAGATTGGCGTCGGGCACGAAGAAATCCTCAAAGCTGAGATCGAAACTGTGCATCCCGCGATAGCCGATTGTGGGGATGGCCCGGCCGGTCAGCCGTCCGCCAGCGTCCGGGCGATAGTCGAATGCGTGGCCATCAAAGCCGGGCTTTTCGACGAGGAGGATGCTCAGCCCCTTGAAGCCGGGCGCGGTTCCGGTGCGGGCGACGACCATCAGCACGCCCGCCTTGCCGGCAAAGGTGCACCACGTCTTCGCGCCGTTCAGTAGCCAGCCGCCTTCGGCTTTGGTGGCCTTGAGTTTGAGGCTGGCGACGTCCGAACCGAAATCGGGCTCGGTAATCGCGATGGCGGCGAGCGGATTTCCGGCGGCGATCCGGGGGAGCCAATGCGCCTTCTGCGCGTCTGTGCCGCCGGTCAGGATCGCGCGCGTCAGGATTTCGGGGCGGGTGATCAGGCTGCCCGCGATGCCGAGCGACGCTTCGGACAGCGCCTCGGTCACCGCGATCATGGCGAGATTGTCCTCCCCCGCGTCGGGCGCGCTGCCGCCGTAACGCATCGGGACTGACAGGCCGAAAACGCCCATGTCCTTCATTTGCTGGAGCAATGCGTCCGGGATGCACAGATCCTTGCGGTGGATCTCTTCGGCCTGCGGAACCACGACGTCCTGTCCGAAGCGGAAGAATGTATCGCGCATCAGGTCAATATCGGCACTGGTCTCCACCTGCGCAAAATCATTGGGGTTTGCGAGAACCGACTCCCCGATGCGGGCCAGCGCCTCGCCGCGACCCTGTCGCAGCATATGGGCATAGTCTGCGGAGTCGCGAAGCTTGCCAAGGCCGAGATCGACTTCCAGATCGAACGCGATGGTTTCGAGCCGGAGCAAGGCGCTGGGCAGCGCTTCGGCCAGAAAGGCCTGTGCAAGCCCGCCGCCAGATTGCGCCATTTCGCGTGCGGCCAGTAGTTCCGATGACGCAAAGGCCAGTTCATAGGCGTTGATCTGGTGGGCATCCAGGCGGTCATTGTCGAGCACCCCGTTGACGGCGCAGCGTACGGCGAGCGCCGCGACTGCGGCGTCAAAGCTCTTTTCAAGCACATCAAGGGCCAAACAGGCCGGATCGCGACTGGGTATTGGCATCGACACTCCCTCCCGAGCCCATTCAGGCCCGCTCGGGTTTCAGGCCGCGTCGCTGATACCGAGTTCTGCGAGTTTGCGATACAAGGTCGATCGACCAATCCCGAGCCGGCGTGCGACTTCGGTCATCCGTCCGCGATAATGGCTGATTGCGAGGCGGATCACATCGGCCTCGATCGCTTCGAGCGGCCTGAGATGGCCTTCGACATCATAGAGTGTAATCCCGGCTTCGCTGGCGGCGGACGAGGCTGTGAACGACGACGATTTGCTGGAGATTTCGGGGAAATCGTGTGATGTCAGGGCATCACTCTCACACAGCACAGCGGCACGAAACAAGGCGTTCTGCAATTGGCGGACATTTCCGGGCCAGTCATAGCTTGCCAGCACGACCAGCGCCTCGTCAGTAATGCCAAGGCTGCGCAATCCGGGCTGGCGAGCGATCCGGGTGAGGAGATGGCGCGCAAGGGCGGGGATGTCTCCGCGCCGTTCGCGCAAAGGCGGAATGACGATCTGCACGACCGCGAGGCGATAATAAAGGTCCTCGCGAAAGCGCCCGGCTTCGACTTCGTCGAGCAATGTCTTGTTGGTCGCTGCGATGATGCGGACATCGACTTCGCGAAAGCCGCGTGCGCCGATCGGATGAACTTCGCCCGATTGAATGACGCGCAGCAGCTTCACCTGGGCTTCGAGCGGCATCTCGCCAATTTCATCAAGGAACAGGGTTCCTCCATCGGCATCCTGGAATTTTCCGATATGCCGGGCGAAGGCGCCGGTGAAGGCACCCTTTTCGTGCCCGAACAACTCTGATTCGATCAGGTTGGACGGGATGGCCCCGCAATTGATCGCGATGAACGGCTTCTTCTCACGTGGCGAAGAGGCGTGGATGGCATCGGCGACCACTTCCTTGCCGACGCCGCTTTCGCCTTCGATCAGCACCGGAATGCGTGCACGTGCCGCCTTCGCTGCAACTGCCAGTGCGGCGCGGAATTGGGGATTCGAGCCGACAATTTCGCCAAAGCCAAGCTGGGTGGAAATCTTTTCGGTCAACGGGCGCAGTTCGCCGCCCAAGCTCTTGGCGCTGACTGCACCTTCAAGCGCGGCCAGGAGCCGGTCTGGAGCAATGGGCTTGGCAAGAAAATCTGTGGCGCCTGCGCGCATCGCTTCGACGGCGATCTCCACCGAACTCAGCGCCGTCAGCATGAGGATCGGCAGCGCGGGGCGCCGGGCGCGAATCTCTGATATCAGTGCGGCAGTGTCACCCCCTGGCATGGACTGATCGACAAGGATCGCGTCAAGCATCATCCCGTCATGCGTTCCCAGCATGGCAATTGCCGATTCTGCATCCCCGGCTGCAACCGTGCGCCATCCGGCACGCGCCGCAAGGGCCGTGATCAGCCGCTGCTGCGCTGGTTCATCATCGACCAGCATGAGGATGCGATTGCCACCTGGCGTCATGTGTGTGCCGTTCAAAACTACCTGAGACTGTCCCATAACGGGGCATAGTAAACAGGGGCTTAACACCATGTTGTGACGTGGATCACGTTCATGAATGACCCTGACCATTTCGATGGTTGAGAAAGCGGCCCGTGCTGGTTAAGGCTTTCCGCCTGAAGACATGGAATCAAGGGGACGGAAATGGCTGGCAATGGCGATATGAAGGCGCATCGCGAAACCTACGCGAGCGTAACGAACCTTTTGAAATGGGGATCATTGGGCGTTTTTATCGTGGGCGCGATTGTCGTTGTGCTGATCGGCACCTGAAGTGATCAAAATTGCTGTCCTGAAAGAAGCCGCAAGCGGTGAAAATCGCGTTGCGGCCACGCCCGAGACTGTGAAGAAATTCATCGGGCTTGGCGCGAGCGTTTCCGTTGAAAAGGGCGCCGGGGCAGGGGCGTCGATCGCCGATGCTGACTATGAAGCGGCAGGCGCAACGATCGGGACACAGGCCGCAACCGCCAAGGATGCGGAAATCATCCTTGGCGTGCAGGGCCCCGATCCCAAATCGCTGAAGGGCGCCAAGGATGGCGCGTGGGTTGTCGCCGGGCTCGATCCGTTTGGGCAGCGGGCGCGGATTGACGATTATGCTAAGGCTGGTGTCGAGGCGCTGGCGATGGAATTCATGCCGCGCATCACGCGGGCGCAATCGATGGATATTCTTTCGTCGCAATCGAATCTCTCAGGATACAAGGCCGTGATCGATGCGGCAGGCGCGTTCGGCCGGGCCTTTCCGATGATGATGACAGCGGCGGGCACGGTTTCTGCCGCGCGCGTGTTCATCATGGGCGTCGGGGTGGCCGGGCTTCAGGCCATTGCCACCGCGCGGCGGCTTGGTGCGCTGGTTTCGGCGACCGATGTGCGTTCCGCGACCAAGGAACAGATCGAATCATTGGGCGCGAAGGCGATCTTCGTTGAAGCTGTGGCCGGGATCGAAGGCGAAGGTGCCGGCGGATACGCCACCGAAATGTCTGATGAATACAAGGCCGCGCAGGCTGAACTCGTCTCCGCGCACATCGCCAAGCAGGACATTGTCATCACCACCGCGCTGATCCCCGGCCGCGCCGCGCCGCGGCTGGTTACGGACGCGCAGATTGCCAGCATGAAGCCGGGTTCGGTGATTTTCGACCTTGCGGTTTCGCAGGGCGGGAATGTCGAAGGCTCGGTGGCGGATCAGATTACTGTGAAGCACGGCGTGAAGCTGATGGGCTATGCCAATACGCCGACGCATCTGGCGGCGGATACATCGGCCTTGTTCTCGCGCAACCTGTTCAACTTTCTCTCCGCGTTCTGGGACAAGGAGGCCGGGCGACCTGTTTTGCCGGATGACGACGAGATCACGGCTGCGATCCGGCTGACCCGGGGTGGGAAGGTTGTGAATGAAAGGTTGCTGTCATGAAATCGGCCTTGTTCGCTGCCGTTGCGGTTCTTCTCTCTACCAGCGCGATTGCCGAGCCGGTAATCCCTCCGTTTTCGCCAATGGAAGGCAAGTGGACGGTTGACCTCAGGCCTTCGCTTGACGCAGCACCCTATTCCCAGCCGATGGAAATCAGCGTGAAGGCAGACAAGTCGGTAACAGGCTCATTTTACAACAGCGAAATTCTTGCGGGAAAAGCGGTTGTCGCGCGTGGTCGATCCTGCATCGCCTTTCGTACTACAGACGGAATCGGATTCTACCATAGCTCCGCCTGTCTGATCGACGGCAAAATGATTGGAACGACCTGGGCTGAAGGCCGAGGGTTCCTTTTCCCATGGACGGCGGAGCGCTAAGAATGGACTTCATCTCGATCCTCTCCATCTTCGTGCTGGCCTGCTTTGTGGGCTAT
>JANLQV010000095.1:0-16643 GCA_031368025.1 Sphingomonadales bacterium
CGGGCATCAAGGAATTCTCCGACTGGCCGACCATCCCCCAGCTTTATGTGAAGGGCGACTTCGTCGGCGGATCGGACATCATGATGGAAATGTTCGAATCGGGCGAACTGGCGCAGTTGGTTGCAGACAAGGGTGTCGCCAAGGCGGCTTGATCGCCGCGACCCGATGACCTTGCAGGTAATGGAAATGCCTCACAGCTTGACCTAATCAGGCGTTCGAGGAGAACGCTCATGCAGTCCGCAACCATCGGCACCCAGCTTCGCGAATGGCGCTCGCGCAGGCGGTTGAGCCAGATGGATCTTGCCCTTGATGCCGATATTTCGACCCGGCATCTAAGCTTCATCGAAACCGGCCGGTCTCGCCCCAGTCCGGGCATGATTCAGCGGCTTGCCGACCGGCTGGACGTGCCACACCGGGCGCGCAACGCGCTGTTGCTCGCAGCAGGCTATGCCCCCGACTATCAGGAACGACCGCTCGACAGCCCTGAGATGGATGGCGTCCGGACGGTTGTCGATCATATCCTGAAAGGGCATGAACCCTATCCTGCGATTGCAGTAGACCGGCACTGGAACATGATTGCGGCGAACGGCGCGATCGGGATATTGATCGAACAGATTGCGCCCGAATTGCTGGTTCCGCCAGTCAATGTCATTCGCCTTGCCCTCCACCCCGATGGCCTCGCGCCGCAGATCGCCAATTTTTCTGAATGGCGTAGCCACATCCTCGACCGGCTGGATCGCCAGATCGAGACCAGTGCCGATCCCCGTCTTGCCGAACTGAGGGCGGAAATCGCGGCCTATCCGTCAAGCTACAATGATAATGAAGGCGGCTTCGGGAATGCCATCGCGGTGCCGCTTTTGCTCGACACCGTGGCGGGGCGGATCGCGTTCGTCACGACTGTCACCATTTTCGGCACGCCGGTCGATGTGACGTTGTCCGAACTCGCCATTGAGGCTTTCTTTCCCGCCGACGCCCATAGCGCGGAACTGCTGCGATCATTGGCGAAAGGTTGACCGCCAAATCGTCACCCAGGACTTGATCACCTCCACAAACCCGTCATGCTGAACTCGTTTCAGCATCCATGCCGCTAATCCCGCCAATGGTGCAAAACGAGGCATGGACCCTGAAACAAGTTCAGGGTGACGGTATATAGGCGTGTGTTTTGGATGCTGAATCACGTTCAGCATGACGAGGTGTGGATGTCGTGTGAGGGCTCCCGGGTGAGGGCGGGTCGGTGCGAGACCAGGGAAGCAACCGACCCGCCACTCTGTAGCGTTGAAACGCTCTTGGGGGAACGCCAATAACTATGCAGTGCCCGTGCCAAACCATGCCAATCGCAGTTTTCTGCGGAAGACGGTGGTGAAGGGAAATTAACCTGTTGGGGTGGGTGTAAAGAATTCTGACGGTTTGGAGTCGGTTTGAGCAAGTATTCCCAACTTCAGCCGCATCCATTTTGGGCTCCATTTTGTATCGATAGGCACTATGGAAACAAGAAAACTGATCGCCTACGCCGTCGTCCTGCTCCTGATAGCAGCCGTCACCACGCTTGAGTCCTTGCGGCGCGCACGGAAGCGCAGTCGGGAAAAAGCGCGCTGGAAATAGGTTCCGGGCCGCATTCCCTTGCTCATTGGTTCCATATATGATACCAAAGCCGCGAAACTCGGAGGAATGTCTTGACGCGCAGGGTCTAAGCCCGTTTCGCCGCTGGTTTGAAAAGCAGGATTTTCGAGTTCGCGCCAAAGTGGCGATCACGATCTCGCGTGTCGAGCAAGGCAATGATGGTTCGATCAAGAGTGTCGGCGACGGGCTTTGTGAAATGCGGATCGACTGGGGCCCGGGTTATCGCGTCTATTTCGGATTTGATGGCCCGACTTTGGTCATTCTCTTGGGCGGCGGTACAAAACAACGGCAGGATCGCGACATCGCGGCGGCGAAAGTGATGTGGGCGGACTATAAACGACGGACGAAGAGGGACTGAAAATGGTTCTCACACGCGCGTTCAAAGATACACTTTTGGCCCACATCAAGGCCGATCCGCAATTCCGGGACGCCTTGCTCGCCGAGGCCGTTGAAGTGTTGCTCTCGGGTGACGTGCAAACCGGAAAGGCGGTTCTTCGCGACTATATCAACGCGACCATTGGCTTTGCGGAACTCAGCAAGCGCACTGGCACTCCGCCCAAAAGCCTGATGCGCATGTTCAGCCCAAGCGGCAACCCGACCGCACGAACGTTATTCGCCGCGATTCGGGAATTGCAGGCGGCATCGGGTGTGGTGCTGGAATTGAAGAGGGCGGCCTAATAAGTCCGCCCGATCAATATCCGCTCCACAGCCTTCTCGCCGGTAAAGAAACACGTCCCGTCCGCCGGAGCCGCATCGAGCGGCGCATTGCGCATGGTCAGCTTCAGCGCCTTCAACTGCTGGACAATGGCTTCCAGCGCATCGCCGGTGGGCCGCGACCATTGGAGTTCGACCCAGCCGACTACCTTCTCATCGCCCGCATAATGCGCGGTGAGGTCGGTCACGTCGCGGCGGATGCCTGCGTCCATCCGGGCCTTGGCTTCGGCGTGGAGCGAGGTCTGGATCTCCTCCAGAAGCGCCGCCGCTGCACCCACGAAATCGCCACGTGGCATGATCGCGGAAGCCAGCTTGCCGTCCGCATTGTAAAGCCGGTCACGCCGCAGCACGGCGACATTGCCACCCGCAACGTCACGCGGGCCGACTTCGACGATGATCGGTGCGCCCTTCTTCACCCAGTTCCAGCGTTTGTTCGACGCCTTGATCGCCTTGGTATCGAGCAACACGCGCACCGGCTCCGCAAACGCGCTCAGAGCGCGCAGTTCGCCCGCCAGCGTCCGGCAATATTCGAGGATCGCTTCATCCTCCTCATTGTCGCGCAGCATCGGGACGATGATGATCTGCTGCGGCGCAATCTGGGGCGGGCAGCGCAGACCATCATCATCGCCATGCGTCATGATCACCCCACCGATCATCCGGGTCGATGTGCCCCAGCTGGTCGTGTGGCAAAGCTGCAAGCCACCGTCTTTGTCCTGATAGCGGATCCCGGCGGCCTCGGCGAACGTGGTGCCCAGATAGTGTGACGTCCCCGCCTGCAGTGCCTTGCCGTCCTGCATCATCGCTTCGATCGAGTATGTTGCGTCGGCACCGGGGAACCGTTCATTCTCCGGCTTTTCGCCAGCAATCACCGGCATCGCCAGCGGCCCTTCGGCAAAGGCGCGATACATTTCGAGCGCGCGCAGGGTTTCGGCCATTGCGTCGGCCTTATCGGCATGCGCGGTATGGCCTTCCTGCCAGAGGAACTCACTGGTGCGCAGGAACATCCGCGTGCGCATTTCCCAGCGCACGACGTTTGCCCACTGGTTGGTCAGCATCGGCAGGTCGCGCCAGGATTGCACCCAGCGGCTCATTGCTGCACCAATGACGGTCTCGGACGTTGGTCGGACGACGAGCGGCTCTTCGAGCTTCGCCTCGGGATCGACGACCAGCTTGCCATTGACCGATTTCAACCGGTGATGCGTGACGACCGCCATTTCCTTGGCGAAACCTTCGACGTGATCTGCCTCTTTCTCGAAATAGGAAAGCGGGATGAACAGCGGGAAATAGCAATTTTCAACGCCTGCCAGCTTGATCTGCGCGTCCATCAGCTTCTGGATGCGTTCCCAGATGCCATAACCCCAAGGCTTGATCACCATACAGCCGCGCACCCCCGATTCCTCGGCAAGGTCGGCTTCGGCAATGACCTCCTGATACCATTCGGCGAAATTCTGGGCGCGGGTGACGGAAAGAGCGTGTTTCATGCCCGTCCCTATGCCCACCCCTATCCCCTCCCGCAAGCGGGCGGAGGATTTTGACGCACGCGCATTGCCCGGGCGGCGGGCGGCGGTTAGTGCTGCCGCCTGATGCCCGCCCACCCCGCTCACAACGAAAATCGGCTTCGTGCGCTTGGGCTGAGGCTGTTCGGCGTCTCCTGCCTTTCGGTCATGACAGTCTTGATCAAACTCGCGAGCGAGGCCGGTGTAAAACTGCCAGAGATCATGTTCTGGCGGCAGACCCTGGCCGTCCCTGTGGTGCTGGCCTGGGTGCTTGTCGGGCCGGGGCTGGGATCACTCCGGACGCGGCGTTTTGGCGCGCATGTCACGCGGAGCACGCTGGGCCTGACCAGCATGGCGCTTAATTTCGGGGCGATCATCCTGTTGCCGCTGGCCGAACAGACCACGCTTGGTTTTGCAGTGCCGGTGTTCGCCACGATCCTGTCCGCCTTGATCCTCAAGGAAGCGGTCGGCAAGCACCGGTGGGCAGCTGTGTTTGCGGGCTTTGTTGGCGTGCTGGTGGTGGTTCAGCCAGGGGGAAGTCATATCCCGCCACAGGGCGCGCTGGTTGGCCTTTCCTCGGCCGTCATGATTTCTTTTACCAGTCTGCAAATCCGCGAGATGGGCCGCACCGAAGCTGCACCGACGACCGTGTTCTGGTTCTCGCTGCTCTCCACGCTTCCGTTAAGCCTGATGCTGCCCTTCTTCATGACAGATCATGACCTTCGCGAATGGCTTCTGCTCTCGGGCATCGGCGTGCTTGGCGGCATCGGCCAGATCGGGCTGACGGGCGCGCTCCGCCTTGCGCCGGTTTCAACGGTATTGGGGATGGATTATATTGCGCTTATCTGGTCGACGCTGTTTGGCTGGCTGATCTGGAGCCATGTTCCCGGACCGGCAACCTGGATTGGGGCGTCGATCATCATCAGTAGCGGGCTTTACATCGCGTGGCGTGAACATCATCTAAGCCGACCGTCCACGACCGGGATCATCGCATGACGAAGCCGAAACTCTATCATTGCAGGGACGCGCGCTCGTTCCGCTGTCTGTGGGCGGCGGAAGAATTGGGCTTGGACTATGACCTTGTCACGATGCCCTTTCCGCCGCGCTTTCATGTGCCTGCCTATAAGGAGATCAACCCGCTGGGCACCATTCCGTGCTGGGTCGATGGCAAGGCGAAGTTGACCGAGTCCGCCGCGATTTGCCAGTTGCTTGCGCACGGATCATCGCTCGAGGTGACACCGGATGAACCCGGCTATGCGGACTATCTGAACTGGCTCCATCGATCGGACGCAACGCTGACCTTTCCGCTGGCGATCATGCTGCGTTACAGCGTCTTTCCCAAGCCCGAGGAGCGAAAACTCGAAGTTGCGCAAGACTATAAGCTGTTTTTCCTCGGTCGCGCCAAGTCGATTGAAGCCGCGCTGTCCGATGGCCGGGAGTGGCTGGTCGCCGGACGGTTCACGATGGCCGATATCTGCATCGGCTATACTGTGATGCTTGCGCTGACGCTTGGCCTGAAGGACGAACTCGGGCCGGACACCTTGGCGTGGTGGGAACGGTTGTCGTCGCGTGATGGATTCAAATCGGCCAAGGCGCGTCAGGCGGAATCCCCAAGCCAGGAAGAGCGCACAACATGAAGCTGATCTATTCGCTTACCTCTCCCTATGCACGCAAAGTGCGCATCCTTGTGATCGAAAAGGGGCTCGACGCGGCCATAGAGCATATCGTTGCCAGCCCGCTTGCCGAACCCGAAAAGGTGATCCCTGCCAATCCGCTCGGCAAGATCCCGGTGCTGCTGACCGATGCAGGGGCGCTTTATGACAGCCCGGTGATTTGCGAGTATCTTGATAATCTGGTGGGCAATCCCCTGCTTCCTGCCAGCGGCGCAAACCGGTGGGCAATCCTGCGGGTCCAGGCGCTGGCCGACGGGATGATGGACGCGGCGTTTTCTATCGTGATGGAACAGCTGCGCCCCGAGCCGGAGCGCTCCAGCGCGTGGCGCGAACGTTGGCGCGCGGCAATCCTGCGCGCAACTGCTGACGCCAATCGCGATTTCCCCAGATTGGTAGACCGGTTTGATCTGGGGCAGATCGCGATGGCCGCAGCGCTGGGGTACCTCGCTTTTCGCCTGCCGGATATCGATTGGCAAACTGACTCACCGTCGCTTGCAACCTGGTGGGATGAGACCTGCCAACGTGGCAGCGTGCTTGCGACAACGCCACCCGTCTAGGACAATCGGGTTGGGTCGGAATGGCGCCGCGTGTTGGGACTCTTTTTGTGCGCAAGACTGGCGAGAATCGGTTGACAGCACGCCACTCGTCGCTTAGCGGGCTGCTTTCCGCGCGAGGGGTATGCCTCTGGCGTTATCTGTTGCGCGGGCAAGCATTTATAAAAAGAGATTTACGCCATGTTCGCAGTCGTGCGCACGGGCGGCAAGCAATATCGCGTTGCCGCAGGAGACAAGATCGTCGTCGAAAAGATGGCGGGCCAAGCTGGTGACACCGTGTCGCTGGGCGATGTCCTGTTCGCAGCCGATGGCAGCGAAGCCAAAGCCGTTGCCGGTCTTGCCGTTTCGGCTGAGATCATCGCGCAGGCCAAGGCCGACAAGATCATCGTCTTCAAAAAGAAGCGCCGCCACAATTATCGTCGCAAAGCCGGGCATCGCCAGCAGCATACGATCCTCAAGATATTGAGCGTCGGCGCGCCTGAAAAGAAGGCCGCGCCGAAAAAGGTTGAAGCTGCTCCGGTGACGGAAGCCGTTGTGGAAGCCAAGCCTGTCAAGGAAGCTGCGCCCAAAAAGGCCGCAGCCCCCAAGGCAGAATCAAAGCCGGCAGCAAAGAAGCCCGCGGCCAAAAAAGCCGATGCGGCCAAGTAAGGAGTTTTGAACCATGGCACATAAAAAAGCAGGCGGTTCATCGCGCAACGGTCGTGATTCGGCCGGCCGTCGTCTCGGCGTGAAGAAGTTCGGTGGCGAAGTCGCCATTCCCGGCAATATTCTCGTCCGCCAGCGCGGCACGAAATTCTATCCGGGCCGCAATGTCGGCATCGGCACCGACCATACCCTTTTTGCCACCGCTGAAGGCCGCGTAACCTTCCATTCGGGTAAACAGGGCCGAACCTATTGTTCGGTGGATATGATGGCGGCGGCAGCCGAATAATCAGGCGATCTTTAATCGGGTCGCCCATAGGGTGGCCCGAAGGTCTGGCAAGCCAGACAGATTTGAGGGAGACGGGCCACCCCCGCCTCCCCTTTTTTTGGCGGGTTAACTCTCCCTTAAAGGCTTTGTCGCTTCCGCGTAATATACGCGCGGTAGGGGCACAAACGAGGAGAGTGCTCATGTTTGCACGGACTGAAAGACTATTGCTGCGGCCCGGCTGGGACGAAGACGCAGTGCCCCTTGCAGCGGCGATTGGCGATGAAGCGATTCTGACCAAGCTGGCCAAGGCGCCTTCGCCCTATCGCTTGTCGGACGCGGAGGCGTTCCTCGGTATGGAGCGTCACGAAAGCGATGCCAGTTTCCTGATCGTCGCCCGCACCGAAGGCGCCCCCCGCCTTGTCGGCGGCGTGGGGCTGCACGAGGATGGCGATGATCTCGAACTGGGTTACTGGATCGCGCGGCCCTATTGGGGGCTGGGCTTCGCGACCGAGGCGGCGCGTGCCGTGATCGATATTGCCCGCCATACCCTCAGACGGTCTCGGTTGGTCTCGGCCCATTTTGTCGACAACCCCGCTTCTGGCCGGGTGTTGGCGAAGCTCGGCTTCAAGCCGACCGGAGACATTGTCGCCCGGATGTGCCGCGCGCGCGGCCATGCCGTGCCGACCAAATTGTTCGCGCTGGATTTCGGTGACGCTGCTGAGGGCGACATCGGAATCCCGCGAATGCTTGCGGCGTGACGTTACCGCACCACCATGCAATTGCCGACCTGCTCGCACATCGCCGCCGCGTTGGCGGGTGATCCTGCGTTGGCGCGCAGGCGATAGAAGGTCTTGCCGCCGACCGAAGCCGCCACGACAGATTTTGGCAGCTTGGCCAGCGCAGGCGTTTTCCCGGCAAGCGCGCGCCAGGCCGAATTGGCCGTGCTTTCCGAATTATACGCGCCGAGCTGGATCAAGGTTCCGGGCAAAGCGGGGGGCATCAGCTTTCCACCCGATGAGGGCATTGGCGTCGTCACGGCGGGCTTGGCAATGACGGCAGGCTTGGCAACAGTCGGTGTCGCAGGCTTTTGACTGGCAACGGGCGTTTCGGGTTGGGCAGAAACATCAACCTTGCCATTGGCTTCCACGCCTTCGGACGTGGCAAAAGTCGAATCGCCCTGTCCTTCGACCTTCATGCCGCCAGGTGCGTCGGGCTTGACCTTGTAATCGCCCTGTTGTGCCGCGATCAACGTGCCATCGCCTTCGGCCGCGGGGGTCCGGCTGCGCAGCCACCACACACCGCCCACAACCAGTCCCAAAGCGACGAGCGCTGCGAGAATGAATCCGATCAGCTTGCCGTTGGAGACGCTGTCGTCATCGTCATCGCTTTCCACGGCTTCGAGCCAGGGGAGGCGATCCTCGGCCTGCAGCGCCATTTCATTTTCTGTCTCTGACATTGTCTTACATCTCCTCGGCCGCTGTCACTCCCATGATTGACAAGCCGTTAGCGATAATTTGCCCGATTGCTGATGCGATGAAAAGCCGCGAGAGGGTTAATCCGGGGTTATTAACGATCAATATTCGCCGGTCAGGCCTGTCATTGCCCAGATTCCAGTGTGCATGGAAGCTGGCAGCCAGATCATAGAGGTAAAAAGCTATGCGATGCGGCTCATGATTCGCGGCCGCCGCTTCGACGATTCTGGGGAATTGCGCCGCCAGCCGGGCAAGTTCCAGATCCTCGGCATCGAGCAATGCAAGATCGGCCTCGCCGAAAATTCCAGCCTCTGCCACCTTGCGTTTCAGCGATGCGATGCGCGCATGAGCGTACTGGACGTAGAAGACAGGATTGTCCTTCGACGCTTCCACCACCTTCGCAAAATCGAAATCCATCTGCGCGTCTGCCTTGCGCGTGAGCATCGTAAAGCGGACGACATCTTTGCCCACCTCGCGCACCACATCGGCGAGCGTGACGAAATTACCCGCGCGCTTGGACATTTTGATCGGCTCGCCTCCGCGCAGCAGCCTGACCATCTGGACGAGCTTCACATCGAATTCGACGCGATCTTCGGTTAGCGCCGCCACCGCCGCCTTGATCCGCTTGACCGTGCCCGCATGATCGGCACCCCAAATGTCGATCAGCATGTCGGCCTTTTCCGCCTTCTGGAAATGATAGGCCATGTCTGCGCCGAAATAGGTCCAGCTGCCATCGGACTTGCGGATCGGGCGATCCTGGTCGTCCCCATAAAGGGTGGAACGGAAAAGCGGGAGCATGACCGGTTCCCAGTCCTCGGGCGTCTCCCCCTTGGGCGCTTCCAGCATGCCGTCATAGATCAGGTCGCGGGCCCGCAGAGTCGCTTCTGCGGCCTCGGGCTTTTTCGCCTTCTGGACTGCGGCTTCGGACGCGAACAGGTCATGATGAATGCCGAGCAGTGCAAGGTCGGCACGGATCATCACGAGCATCGCCGCCACCGCCGTCTCACGGAAAAGCAACAGCCATTCGCTTTCGGGCTTTCCAACGAATGCATTGCCGTGATCCGCGGCCAGCTTTTGCGCGACAGGGATCAGGTAATCGCCGGGATAAAGGCCTTCGGGAATCGCCCCAATAGCCTCACCAAGCGCCTCACGGTAACGCAGATGCACAGAGCGGGCGAGGATATCGACTTGCCCGCCCGCATCATTCACATAATATTCGCGCGTGACCTTATAGCCCGCATATTCAAGCACAGAGGCGAGCGCATCGCCCACCACTGCCCCCCGGCAATGGCCCATATGCATCGGCCCGGTCGGGTTGGCGGAGACATATTCGATATTCACCCGCTTGCCCGCGCCCATCGTTGAGCGGCCATAATCCTTGCCCAGATCGGTGATCGCCTGAAGCTCATCGCGCCAGCTTTGGTCGACCAGCTTCAGATTGATGAAGCCCGGCCCGGCAATGCTGGCGGAAGCAATGCCATCGACCGCCTCGAGTTTGGCGACCAGCAGCTCGGCGAGCGCACGCGGGTTGGTCCCGGCGCCTTTGGCCAGCACCATCGCGGCATTGGTCGCCAGATCACCATGTGCCGCATCGCGCGGCGGTTCGACCGTCACAGCCTTGCGCGCGAGCCCCGTCACAAGCGCCCCTTCGGCTTCGAGACGATCGAGCGCGGCGTCGAGATGGGCAGCATAGCGGGCATAAAGGGTCACAAGGCGGACTTTCAAAACAGGCGCAATATGTCAGGAGAGAGCGGCCCTTATCCGAAGCGGGGGCAAACGTGCAACATGGGCATGATATCCTTCCTGAGCGGCAGGCTCGGGCAGGATGAGGCTTACAACCCCGACACGGCCTTCTGCTTTGCCAACTCCGTATCGAACGCTCGCTCCATTTCGGCGTTGAAGCGCTGCAATTCGTCCGGGTCGACAAAGGCATTGGCGTTACCCGCAATTTGCTTGGACCGTTTGGCTTCAAGATCAAAGAAGTTGGCATGGTTGCCGAGGAAAACATCGGCGCGCAGCCGGCGCACCATGGCAAACGTGCTGCGATAGGCGGCGATCATGCCCGGCCAGGATTCGGGCACCAGCGATTGTCCTGCGACCGTCGCGCTGCAATGGAAGAAGGCGGTATGGGGACGACCGTCCGCCCCTTTGACGGGCATGCTCCACGATGTGCAGCCCTGTGTATGGCCCGGCGTCATATGCGCAGTAAGCGTGACGCCGCCCAGTCTGACCGTGTCGCCATCGCGAACAATCCGGTCCACATGGATTGGCGGAAAGGGAATGTTCGCGGTCGGGCCGAAAGAGATCATTCCAGCTTCGAGCGTCGGCCGGTCGGCAGCACTGGCAATCATCATCGCCCCGCTGGCGCGCTGGAGCCCCGCCAACCCCCCGGCATGATCGATATGGGCGTGGCTATTCAGCAGATATTTAACATCGCGAATATTGAAGCCCAGCGTGCGGACGTTGGCCACGATCTGCGGCACGGATTGTGCCAGGATGCCGTCGATCAGGATATGGCCTTTGGGCGTGGTGATGAGGAACGCGCTCACCTCCGCCGTCCCGACATAGTGGATTTCCCCAATGATATTGAACGGCGTGTAGGGCGCGTTCCAATGGCCCGATACTGCAAACGGATCGAGCTGCGCACGTTCGGCGGCATCAATCACGGCGTCGCTCGACAGTCTGTGCGGCGCGACCGTTGCGGCCAGCCCGTTCAGGGCGAACAAGGCCAGAGTGAGGGCAAAAGCAGCTTTCATCCACGCCGCCATAAGCGCCCGACAACCGAGAAGATAGGACGGAAAGAGTGCGCCAGACTCAGTTCCGCAGCCTGCGATCATCGTGAATTTCCTTCATTGTCGGGGTGGGCGACGCAAACCGCCATGATCGGCGAATTAGCCTAATGAGCGTAACGCTGTCAAGAATAATATGCAAAATAGGTTATTTATTGGAACATAAGCTCATAATATCGCGGTTTTCGTGAATGTGAACGCCACCCTCGCTTTTCCCTATGCAAGCCGCCATGGCCCCCGCAACGCTCTCCGCCGCGATTGAGCGATACTGGTCGAAGACATGGGGGGTCAGCAGGTCAGTGATCGGGCTGATCGCCATCATGATCCCTTCGCCGGGGCGACTGGTTCCCTCGCGATTGCCGCGCAGCAGGCCGGGGCGGAATATGTCGATCCGCCCAAAGCCGATGGATTTGACGCCCGCTTCGCCTTCGCCCTTGGTCTTGAGATAGAAATTACGCGCGGCGGCATTGGCGCCGACCGACGTGACCATCATGAACTGCCGGGCCCCAGCCGCTTTCGCGGCCTCGGCAAAGGCAATCACCGCATCGCGATCGACCGCTGCAAAGGCCGATTGTGAACCGGCGACACGGATCGTCGTGCCCAGACAGCATATTGCGACATCATGGGCCGATTC
Organism: Sphingomonadales bacterium; assembly: GCA_031368025.1. GTDB lineage: Bacteria > Pseudomonadota > Alphaproteobacteria > Sphingomonadales > Sphingomonadaceae > Aquisediminimonas. Next base: position 11,863 of record JANLQV010000095.1, read on the forward strand.
TCGGACAAGCAAAGGCCAGCGTGCTATCGGACCAACCAATTGCCTTGCATGCGGCGGGGCTGTGGGGGCATCGCGACGGCCCACAAGCGTCAGCGTCTGTGCAGCAAGGCGCGGGAGCAATAACCCACCAACCAGTCCGCTCGCCCCCGTCATCACGATCCGCATGCACCGCACCTTTTCCAGCCTGTCCCGGTCAGCTTAGACCATCGCGGAGCCGAAAAGGAAATGGGGCGGCAAACCCGTCGGTTGCCGCCCCGTTCATGGTGCGCATTGGCCATGCGGGCCATGAGCGGATGATGCGCTTGGCGCATGACCCGTCGCGTTCTGCCCCGCAATGACTGTGCCAACCCCGGATTATCGCCGTTTCCGATAAAACTGGCGCTGCGATCCGTGCCATCGTGGCACGGTCGGGTCACCTCAGGACGGTCGACATGTGCCAAAACGGGAATTGCCGAGCTGCGGCGTCGCGTGCGGACGGGCTATCGAACAGCGCAAAACAGGTTGCTCCCGATCCCGACATGCGGACGAAGGTCGCGCCCGGTTGGGCTGCGAGCCGGTCCAGCAGCAACGCGATCCCGGGAACGAGCGCGGCTGCGGACGCGGTCAGGTCGTTGTGGCCATTACGCCAATTTACGCCGTCAAGCGCGCCGCGGTCGATCCCGTCCCACCCGGCAAAGACTGGCCCGGTCATCAAGGCCACGCCGGGATTGACGAGCAGCAGGGGTGTGCCGGAAAGCTCAGCGTCGCTCATCGGGCTAAGCTCGTCCCCGCGTCCGCTGCCAAAGCAGGTCTCGCTCTGAACGCAGGCGGGAACATCTGCGCCCAGCGCCCGCGCGACGATCATGATTGCCGGATCGCCCGGATCGAGTTGCCAGAGCTTCACCAGCAGTCGCAACGCAGCCGCTGCATCTGCGGATCCTCCGCCAAGCCCGGCGGCGACGGGCAAGTGCTTGACGAGATGAAGCGCAGCCCCATACCGGATTCCGGTCGCGGCCTGCAAATTGCGAGCCGCCCGCAGGACGAGATTGTCTGCCTCTCCCTCGAGGCTGGTTGCATGTGGGCCCGAAACCGTGAGCGAAAGATCATCCGCCAGCACGCCGCTCAGCAGGTCTCCGTCCTTGGCAAAAGCGAAAATCGTTTCGAGTTCGTGATAGCCATCGGGGCGTCGTGCGCGGACGTGCAGCGCAAGATTGATCTTCGCATAGGCGGTTTCGGTGAGCGCCAATGTCATTTGGTGCGCGGGCGGGGGCCGTCGGCAATCTTGCCCTCGATCCGCCGGGTGACGTCTTCCTCTTCAGCCTGGATGAGCGCGGCGCGCCAGGCATAACGGGCATCAACCCGCCGTCCCGCAGCCCAATAGGCATCACCCAGATGCTCGCCAAGCGCCGCCTCTGCCGGGTCGGCTGCCACTGCACGTTCGAGAAGCGGAATGGATTGTTCGGGCTCTCCGCGCAGGTAGAAGGCCCAACCAAGTGAATCGGTTATTGCGGCATCATCCGGACGAAGCGAACTTGCCTTGGCGATCAGCCGCGTCGCTTCAATCAGATCCTCGCCATGTTCGAGCATGGCATAGCCCAGATGGTTGAGCGCGGCCGGTTGATCCGGGCCATTCGCCACAGCGCGTTCAAGTGCGGGTTTGGCCTTCGCCCAGTCGCCCGCTTCATCCAGAGCCCCGCCATAAAGCAGCCAGAGGTTCCACGGCGCATCATCGCCCGCGCGCTTGATCGCTTCGCGATAGGCGTCGGCAGCGTCTGTATAGTGCTTGAGCCGGGCATGGGCATCGCCCAGACGCGCATAGTCGAAGAGGCTGACGTCGGGCAGGGCGATTGCGGTCTGCGCTTCGGTCAGCGCATCCGTCAGCCGGTCCATCCGCTGCAATGTTGCGATCCGGATCTCGCGCACCGCTGGTGCAAAGGGTGGCCGGATGCTGTCGAGAACGGTCAAGGCTTCTTCCGCTCGGCCATTGTTCGCCAGCGTCTGCGCAAGAGTGAGCTTCACGGCATCGTTGCCGGGTGCGGCGAAGCTGGCAATGCGTGCAAGGGTTAGCGAAGCGGGCGATGCCGTGTCCCGAACCAGATCGCTCGCAATCCGCCCGATCAGCAAAGCGGCACCCGCGCTTGCCGAATCGATCGCGCCGGGCAGCGGCTTGCCCGATTCGATCATCGCCCGGGCGTCGCGGATTGACGGATCGTCGCCGCCAAGCAATTCAAGCGCCTTGGGCTGTTGTTTTAGAGCCACCAACCGGGCGGCAGCGGCCAGCCTCAGAGAAAGGCCACGCCCATCGATCCGTGTTTGCGCCTTTGCCGAAATCAACCCTTCGTCCACGCGTTTGAGCGCAAGGAGCAGCAAGACGCGCTGCTCACGCAGATAGACCGAACCCAATCCGTCGCGGGGTTGTTCTGCCGGTTCCGTAAGCGGATCTCTATCCCGTGCGCCAAACGCTGTCCACGCGCGCAAACCGGGCACAATGAAATCGAACCCGTGGGCGTCTTCAATCCGGTCAAGCCAGAGCCTGGCGCCGCGCCAATCACCCTTTGCAAGTGTTTCGACAAAGAGCAGAAGTCGCGCATCCTGAGGCAAGCGCTGCTGCGTATCGAGCGCGCGCGCAGCTCGGATGGCCAGCGCCTTGTCGCCGACTTCGACCGCTTCGCGATAGGCCCGTAGGGCAACCCGTTCATTATCAGGTGCGCCTGTCAGCGCCTGTGCATAGACTTCGGCAGCTTTCGAGCCCGACGGGCTGGAACCGAGAATCCGCGCCGAGACGTAACGCGACAGCGCCGAAGGCTCGCCCTTTCTTGCCGCTGCTGGTGGTGCGGACAGCAAAACTGCCATCAACGCCGCAAAGCTACATGTTCGGATAATTGGGGCCACCGCCGCCCTCCGGCGTTACCCAGTTGATGTTCTGGGTCGGATCCTTGATGTCGCAGGTCTTGCAATGGACGCAGTTCTGCGCGTTGATCTGGAGCTTGGGATTGCCGTCCTCGCGCCCGACAATCTCGTAGACCCCGGCCGGACAATAGCGCGTTTCGGGCGCGTCGTAGAGCGCCAGGTTAATGTTGATCGGAATATCCGGATCGCGCAACTGGAGGTGGACCGGCTGGTCTTCCTCATGATTGGTGTTCGACAGGAACACCGAGGATAGCCGGTCAAAGCTGATCACGCCATCGGGCTTGGGATAGGCGATCGGCGCGTAAAGATCCTTGCGGCCAATCGTGCCATTGTCAGGATGGTGCTTCATCGCGATCGGCAGGCCGATCTTCAGGGTGCGCATCCACATGTCGATGCCGCCGATGATCGTGCCATAATCGCTGCCGAATTTGGCAATTGCCGGTTCGGCATTCTGGACGAGCTTCAATTCCTTGGCGATCCAGCTGGCGTTGAGATTCGCCTGATAATCGGCCAGCTCATCGCCCGAGCGGCCCGAAGCCAGCGCCGCGACGATGCTTTCCGCCGCCAGCATGCCGGATTTCATTGCGGTATGGCTGCCCTTGATGCGGGGGACATTCACGAAACCGGCCGAACAGCCGATCAGCGCGCCGCCCGGGAAAGCGAGCTTGGGCACAGATTGCCAGCCGCCCTCATTGATGGCGCGCGCGCCATAGGAAACGCGTTTGCCGCCTTCGAGTATGGCGCGGATTTCGGGATGCTGCTTCCAGCGCTGGAATTCTTCGAACGGGTAGAGGTGCGGGTTCGCATAATCGAGCGCCACGACATAGCCCAAGGCGACCTGGTTGTTGGCTTGATGATAGAGAAACCCCCCGCCCCAGGCATCGTCGAGCGGCCAGCCCTGCGTATGGATCACGCGCCCCGGAACATGCTTGTCGGGATCGATGTCCCAGAGTTCCTTCATGCCAAGGCCATAAACCTGCGGCTGGCAATCAGCCTCGAGATTATATTTCGGTTTGAGGAGCTTGGTCAGATGCCCGCGCGCGCCTTCGGCGAACAGCGTGTATTTGGCATGAAGCTCCATGCCGGGCTGGTAATCCGCCTTGTGGCTGCCGTCGCGGGCGACGCCCATCTCACCGGTCGCAACACCACGCACCGCGCCGTTGTCGTCATAGAGGATTTCGGCCGCCGGGAAGCCGGGAAAAATCTCGACACCCAGGTTTTCGGCCTGTCCGCCCAGCCAGCGACACAGATTGGCCAAGCTGCCGGTGTAGCAGCCGTGGTTGCTCATCAGTGGCGGCATGAAGGCGTGTGGCAGCGGATATTTCTTCTTTGCCGACAATACCCAGTGCCAATTGTCCGTTACGCGCGTTTCCGCCATCGGACAGCCCTGTTGCCGCCAATCTGGAATCAGTTCGTCGAGTGCCTTGGGATCGACCACAGCGCCAGACAGGATGTGAGCGCCAACTTCCGAACCCTTTTCGAGAATGCAAACCGAAACATCGGGATTGAGCTGCTTGAGCCGAATTGATGCCGCAAGGCCCGCCGGGCCGCCGCCAACGATGACGACATCATATTCCATCGATTCACGTTCACTCATCGATCGTTCCCCAATCTTTCCTTTTTACTCATGGCCTTCACTCACCGCACGCTCATACCGGCTGACCAGATAGCGCGTGCGCGACCGTTGACCAAGACGCTCCACAGCCCTCTATCTCTTGCTATGGCAGATATCGCAACGGTGATTCCGGCGTCCAATGCAGCAAGTCTCCTGTCTTGGTGGCAGGAAATGGGCGTCGATACGCTGATCGATGAACGGCCGGTTCCGTGGCTCGATCGCGGGCAGGCAAAAGCGCCGGTCGCGGATGCCCCTGTCGTCCCTGCTGAAATCCGCA
>JANLQV010000110.1:0-2203 GCA_031368025.1 Sphingomonadales bacterium
CGTTCCACACGCAGCCTTTGCAAAGCAGACAGGGCATACCCTTTGACCCGCCCGGCATCGAGCGTGACGGGCAAATCTATCCGCTGATCGCGCCGCCCACCGCCGCCATCACGCACGCGCTGCAGCCCTTGTTGGTAGTCATCCTCCAGCGCCGGGAAGGCGCCGACATGATGCACCCGGCCTTTTTCATACAAAGCAGCCACCGGCTCCGCGCGCGGCACCTTGCCCCGGCTGGCATGGACGAGGCGGACCGGCATCGCCACATCGGCGGCGCGCAGGACGCTTTCGACCATCTCCCCGCCATTATTCTTCTCGGCGATCACCCGGTCAGCCTGCCGGCGCGCGGCAGCAGCGGCCACGGCGCGGGCCCAGCCTTCGGGGGATTGGCCCGCAACGCTTTCATCCGCCAGAATCCAGCCCTTGCCCTCTGCACAGAGCCCGACCGCGACAATTCCGCAGGCATCGCCCGTGCTGGTCGCGGGTGGATCGACGCCGATCACCACCCTTACCAGCGCAGGGGCAAACCGCATCCGGCAAGCCTCAAGCCCCGCGCGTGTCCACAAGGCGCCTTCGGCATCGTCGATCAGTTCGCCGTCCAGTTCCTGCCGCCCAATCCGCGTGCCGCCATATTCGGCCTGCACCGCCCGGATAAAATCCCAGGGCAGGTTCGCTGCATTGTCGATTGTCCTCCCGACCGTCCGCTGCACCCCTGCGCTGTCAAGAAGCCTCCGGACAAGCGGCACAGGGCGCGGGGTTGTCGTCGCCACGACCTGAGGCCGCGCACCGAGCCGCATGCCCATCATCAGATTGTCCCAAGCGTCGATTCCGTATGGCCATTTGGCGATCTCGTCAGCCCAGGCCAGATGATGCTGCGGGCCGCGCAGGCTTTCAGGCTCGGCCGCCGAATAGAGCTGCGCCACCGCGCCATTGGCCCATGTGAGGCGTTTGAGCGAAGGCTCCCACATGACGGGCATCCCGTTCGCTGCGATCGCAAGCAACCCGCTTTCGCCCTCGACCATCACGTTGCGCGCTTCCGCCATCGTCGCTCCAATCAGCGCAATCCGCAACCGGCCATCAGCCTCGGCCCGTTCTCGCACCCATTCGGCACCCATCCGGGTCTTGCCAAAGCCGCGCCCGGCCATCGCCAGCCAGATCCGCCAATCACCTTCGGGTTCGGACTGCGCTGCCAGTCGCCAGAAATGCCAGGACCGCCACGCCGCTTCGACCTGACGGTGGTTCCATGCCTTGATCCGCGTCAAAGCCTGTTCGGGCGGCATCCGCGCAAGCTGTTCAGCCGTTTGCATCATCGTCTGCCCTTGCCGCTTCGATACGCTCGTGCATCAGTGCAATCCGCTCCATGATCCGTGCCTTCAATTCCTTTGGATCGACCGATCGGGGCGGAGCCATCATGCCCTTGACGGCAGGCCGGTGCTGCGCAAGCAAGCTCAGCGCGAGCCGGTGCTTTTGCGCATCGCGCTTCAGTTCATCCGGGTCGACCGGGCCACTCGCTTTTTCGAACACAGTTTCAAGCAGCGACGCTTCGAGGCGTGCATAACCTTCGGCAAGAGCCTCGCCCCAGGCGATGCGGAAATCGGGCGACTTGCGCCGCAGGGCATAGACGCTTGAGACTGGCATGATCGCCGCGCGGGCGGATGCGGCGACGTTTGATGTTTCAGCGAGTTTGGCAAGGAACGTCTCACGGCTCGCCTTGGTCCAGCCGCGCGCTTTCTCCTTTTGCTTTGCTGCCAACATCCTCAAATCCTCTCGACATAAAAAAGGGCCGCAAAGGCGTTTCCGCCCGCAGCCCTTCGCAGCGGCTTGGCTGCGAATCACAATTTCCATTAAGCTCTTTTTAGGGGATTAGTCACTTGACATACCATGAACCTAAAGAGCATGATTCTGGTGACAGGCCGGCGCTTTTGGAAAAAATGAAATCAGCCACGGCGCTATCAAGCGCCTGTTGGCCCCGATATGTTTTCGAGGGATGCGGCTATCAGTGCGGCCTTCGCGCTGCTGATGGAATGTGGAGGAGGCCATTGAAGGATTGTTTCGCAAAGGGGCCAGAGCCTGACCGCAACGCCCCCCTCAAAATCAGGCTGCACATCAATTTGTGTGGAGAAGATGGCGAATACAAACAGATTACCGAAACCTACGGCGAAACTCTTTGTGTTTTTTGACATTCCAGGGCGAAAATCTTCAACCT
>JANLQV010000385.1:0-2480 GCA_031368025.1 Sphingomonadales bacterium
CGGATATAGAAGCGCGGGAAGGTCCGCCCGAACGAGGATTCAACGATCAGGCTCGGCACGCGCGCCGAAAGGAAGCGGACATCCTGGCCACCCGATGCGATGGCATCGAGCTTTTCGCCACCGACCGCGGTGATCGAAAGCGGCACATCCTGAAGCTTCTCCTCGCGCCGCTGCGCGGTCACGACAATATCGCCAAGGGCATCGTCGCTGGCGCCATTGGCCGTTTCCTGGGCGAGTGCGGGGGATGAAACGCTGGCGAGAAGGGCGAGGGTCGCAAGCCTGAGGGGTGTTGAGCGCATGATGTGGGTCTCCGTTGAGTGCTCCGGAAGACCATGCGCGTGGCAACGGCCCTGCCGCGCGTCAACCCACCCTGCATTTTTGCTGTCGCTTTCCTGTCTCATGTTGCGCAAATGTAACGCAATCAAAGCCATCGAAAGGATCTGTGGATGAGCGAATATTGCTGGACGCCGGAGCCGGGAAGCGGGATCACCCAGCGGTTCGTGGACGCGAACGGCCAGCGTTTTGAACTGGCCGAATGCGGCAGCGGAGACCGTCTGGCGCTGATGCTCCACGGCTTTCCGGAGTTGAATTATAGCTGGCGGCTCCAGATGCCGATGCTCGCCGCAAAGGGCTGGCGCGTTTGGGCTCCGAACCTGCGCGGCTACGGGGCCTCTTCAAAGCCAGAGGGTATTCGCGCCTATGCGCTCGATCATCTCACGCAGGATGTGGCGGCATTGATCGATGCATCAGGTGCGAAGGAAGTCATGCTCATCGCGCATGATTGGGGCGCGATCATCGCATGGAATTTCGCGATCCTTAAACTGCGCCCGTTGGTGAAGCTGGTGATCATGAACGTGCCGCACCCAATGGTCGGGATGCGCGAGATCAGGCATTGGCGGCAATTCCGGCGGAGCTGGTATATCTTCTTCTTCCAACTCCCCCGCCTGCCCGAACGCTTGATGACGCGCGGCGGGGCGCGGGGCATCAAAGGAGCATTCTGGAACATGGCCGTCGACAAGAGCCGCTTCCCCAAGAATGTGCTCCAGACCTATGCCGATGCCGCGCTGCGTCCCGGTGCGATCACCGCGATGATCAACTATTATCGCGCGTTGCTGCGCCACCGCGACAGCATCGATCTCGGCGATGGCCGGGTCGATACGCCGACGCTGATGATCTGGGGCGAGGAAGATAGCGCGCTCAACATCCGCTGCACCGAGGGGACGGAGGAATGGGTGAACGATTTCACGCTCCACCGCCTGCCCGGCGTCTCGCACTGGGTGCAGCAAGAAGCGCCAGAGGCAGTCAATGCGATCCTGGGCGACTGGCTCGACAGCCGCCCCTGATTCATACACTCTATTTGATGCTGCTGGCCGTGACCCAGCCTTGCGCGCCGAACGCATCCTTGACCTCGACAAAGCCGTTCATGCGATTTCCCGTTGGCGTGAGGATCGTGCCCGCCGCGAGGGTCTGGACGATCGCACTCTTGCCGGGCTGGGCAAACAGCTTCGTTTCGCCAATGGTCGAAGGCATCGCGTCACTGACTGGCTTGCTGGCCACAGCCACAGGGGCCGGGGCGGAAGCGATGGCAGAGGATTGCGCGATGATGGCGTTGAAGGCACCGATGAACGCGCTGGTCAGCAACTGTCCGTCTTTGGATGTCGTATAACCCGTCGCGGCTCCGCCCAGCGAATTGCTCCAGCCCCAGCCACCAGCATTGCCGAAAGTGATCGCCGATTTGGACGATTCGCCGCTGCCAGAGGCAAGTGTCATGCCCGTCGCGGGGGACAGGATGCGCAGGCCGGCAGCGACGGTCTTCTTCTTGCCGCCCATCCCGCCGAGCATGCCCAAGGCACCAAAGGCGCCGCCGCCCATCCGCCCGAGCGCACCCGAACGGAGCAGGCCCTCCGTCGCCGCCCTTTTGACGGCCCCCACCGTCTGATCGACTTCCTCTTTCGATCCGGCGACCGCGCTCATCAGGAAATTGGCGGGCTGGCCCGATGACATGTCGAGCATTGTGAAACAGCCACTTTCGGTGACGAGTGCCGCGATCAGCGCGCGTGGGCTGCCCAGCCCGAACTGCGTCCAGCCCTGCGCATCGCCATCGGTGACGGCGATCGTGCCCATGCTGTTCTCACACTTGGTGACTTGCGGCAGTGCCTCTTTGGGCTTTTCAGCGGCGCACACGGGCAGGGGCACAAAGCTGCTCGCGATCAGTGCGGTGACGAAGATCCGGTTCATTGCATTCCCCCCAAAATGTTGATGCGACGCTTGATAGCGCATCTGGCCGCAAAGATATTGGACGAAATCAACGCAGGCCAGCCCCCTTTGCCCTTTGGCCCCGCCACTGCTAGGGCGCGCGGCCATGTCCACACCACTAGAACGCATCCGCAATTTTTCGATCATCGCGCATATCGATCACGGCAAGTCTACGCTGGCTGACCGGCTGATCCAGCGGACGGGGGGGCTGACCGATCGCGAGA
>JANLQV010000254.1:0-3943 GCA_031368025.1 Sphingomonadales bacterium
CGGCCATTGGCGGTCGGGCAAGTTGATTTGGGGGAATGGTCGATATTTCTGTGATGGATCGCGCAACATGATCGCTTCTCTCAAGCTTTGTGTTTCTGGTGATGCAAGCCCTTAGGCGGGTCGCGCGGGCGGCGCCCACGCACGGAAAGACGCGCCTAAGGGCGCGTAAGTCGCAGGAGAAGAAAGGCGCGTGCCGTTATCATGTTGAAAGCGGCTATGCCGCGCGCCCGCAGCGATGTCTACCCCTCAAGCACCCGGATCAGCGTGCGGACGTCATTGTCGATCTCGCTGTCTTCGCCGCGCAGGCGCTCAATCTGGCGGACGGCGTGGATAACTGTGGTGTGATCGCGTCCGCCAAATCTGCGTCCGATCTCGGGCAGCGAGCGCGGAGTGAGCTGCTTGGCCAAATACATCGCAATCTGGCGCGGTCGGGCGACTTCGCGGGCGCGGCGGGCGGAAACCATTTCTGCATGACGGATGCGGAAATGTTCCGACACCCGCTTCTGGATCTCGTCAATCGTGATCCGCCTGCGGCTGGCGCGAAACATGTCGGCCAGCACGTCTTCCGCAAATTCGGTCGTGACCAGGCGGTTGCCCAAGGTCGCATAGGCCAGCAAACGGTTAAGTCCGCCCTCAAGCTCGCGCACATTTGTCGACAGCCGCGACGCCAGCAGATCAAGCACTTCGCTGCTGATTTCGATGCCTTCGATCGCAGCGGCTTTCGCTCCGATGATGGCGCGACGCAAGGTGTAGTCAGGCGGCTGGATATCAACGACCAGCCCTTGAGTCAGGCGCGACAGGATGCGGCCTTCAACGCCGTCCAGCGCTTGTGGTGCCCGATCTGCGCTGATCACCAGCTTGCGACCCGTAGACATCAGTTCATCGACCGTGTGGAGGAATTCTTCCTGCGTCGAATCTTTTCCCGCGATGAACTGGACATCGTCAATCATGAGCAGGTCGGCAGACCGCAGCCGTGTCTTGAACGAAATCGTATCGCGCGCCCGCATCGCCGAAACGAAATCGAACATGAAGCGTTCGGCGGACATGTAGAGGACGCGCGCGCGGGCGTTGCAATGCCGGTATTCGTGGCCGATGGCGTGAAGCAGGTGCGTCTTGCCCTGGCCGGTCTGCGAATGAATGTAGAGCGGGCTCAGGCGCATTGCGCCGCCACTGGCAAAAGCCAAAGCCGCGTTGGCGGCCACTGCATTGGCCTGCCCCGTCACGAACCGATCAAATGTCAGGCGCGGATCGAACACATGGCCTTCGACCTTGTGGGCAGGAACCTCCGCAGAAGTTTCGGCCAACGCTTCGTAACGCTCGGGTGTTTCTCCAGTGACTTCGATCCGCACGCTGCGGACATGCGGGTTTATGGCCTTCCACGCCTGGGTTAGGCGCTCGCCATGATGCGTGCGGACCCAGCTGGCCATGAACTCGGAAGGAAGCGAAAGGCGGATTGTGCCATCCTCAACCTTCCACCCTGCAAACGATACAGGTTTAAGCCAATGATCGAAACTGCGCGCACCGACGCTTTGACGCAACGCCTTGCGTATCTCCAGCCACGCGATTGCCAGCGCGTCGTCCCCGGAATCATCTTTGGATAGTGGGGACGATGGCAACGACATGATCTTTGACGAACTCCCCCAATGCGATCCGGCGCGCTTAACCAGCCCCCGACAGCACGGCGAACCTGCCCCCGAAACTTTCGTCGTCGGGTTTGGAACATCACACTGCCCTGATCAGCTGCGAGTCGATTCGCCCGCTGCCACGTCTGTTTTCTAGGGACGGCAGAGGGCCCCGATCAAGGGCTGGAGTGTCAAAAAAATGAAATAAATGCTGTTGACTCATCGATCCGCAGGAATCCGTTAAATGATATCAATAGACTGGAATATAAAGGGAAAATTGCGGGGGGTCTTTTAGCGAACCGCGCGAATCGTGCTTGAACCTTGGGTTCAGAATGCGTTGCACCGCACAATGAAAAGCCCACCAGTCTTGCGACGGGCGGGCTATTGATCCGATACGGGACGCTTCGTTCAGGAGAGCGAAGTGACCGCCTTGGTGAGACGCGAGAATTTGCGCGATGCAGTGTTCTTGTGAAGAACACCGCGAGCGACGCCGCGGGCCAATTCGGGTTGCGCTGCGGCCAGCGCTTCAGCAGCGGCAGTCTTGTCACCGGCCAGGAGGGCCGATTCGACCTTCTTGATGAATGTGCGGATACGGCCAACGCGGTTGCCGTTGATTTCCGCGCGACGATCGTTGCGACGGATGCGCTTTTTTGCTTGCGGCGTATTCGCCATACCAAAACCCTCAAAATTCAATTCAAAAGAAAAAGCGGCGCAGAATCATCCGCACCGATCCGGAAGCGCCATTAGCCAAGAGGGGCCCAAGGGTCAACAGTCATCGCTGGCATTTCGCGCAGTAAAAGGTAGAGCGCCCGCCATCGGCACGGCGCAAGACAGGTTGGCCGCATTGGCAAGGCTGCCCCTCGCGTCCGTAAACGCGCCATTGCTTGAAAAAATAGCCGAGTTCGCCGTCCGGTTGGGCAAAGTCGCGCAGGGTGGAGCCACCGGCTTCGATGGCCGCCGCAAGGACGTCCTTGATCGCTTGCACCAAGGGTTTCAGCCGCGCGGTCGCGACTTGCCCGGCGGGTTTGTGTGGCTTGATCCCGGCCATGAACAGGGCTTCGCAGACATAGATATTGCCCAACCCCGCGACGATCCTCTGATCGAGCAGAAGCGTCTTGATCGCGGCACTGCGGCCTTCGAATGCGGTCGCCAATGTCTTGTGCGTGAAAGCGTTGCTCAGCGGCTCGGGGCCCAGGGCCTTGAAGGTCGGCCAATCCGCCAACGCGTCGGTTGCGATCAGATCCAGCGAGCCGAAGCGGCGATGATCGTTGAGCGCCAGCACTCGCCCGGCGGCGGTTTCGAGGATCAGGTGATCGTGCTTCTCGATCTCCGACGGATCGACGCGCCAGCGACCGGACATGCCGAGGTGGAAGACGAGCGTATCGCCGCGATCCGTTTCGATCAGGCCGTATTTGGCCCGGCGGCCCAGCCCCGTCACACGCGCGCCGGTCAGGCGTTGGCGCAGATCGACGGGGATCGGGCGGCGCAGATCGGCGCGGCGTGGTTCGACCCGGGTCAGCACTTCACCGTCCAGCACGGCGGCGATGCCGCGAACGGTCGTCTCGACTTCGGGCAATTCAGGCATGGATTTGGCCTAGCGGGCAGGGCCGTGCTTGGCTAGAGCGGCGGCCATGAGCGAAACCGTTTCCTTTGGTTATGAAGAGGTCTCACCGACCGAAAAGACCCAGCGTGTCGGCGGGGTCTTTTCGAGCGTCGCCTCCAGCTATGACCTGATGAACGATGCCATGTCGGGCGGAATGCACCGGCTTTGGAAGGATCGCTTTGTCCGCCGTGTCAAACCGCGCGAGGGCGAAATGATTCTCGATATGGCGGGCGGCACCGGTGACATCGCGTTTCGGATGCAGGCGCGCGGCGCTCTCATTACGGTGGCGGATATCAATCCGGACATGCTGGGCGTCGGCATCGAACGCGCGCAGAAGCGCGAGATTGGCGGGTTGAGCTGGTCCGAACAGAATGCGGAAGACCTGAGCTTCGATGATAAATGCTTCGACGCCTATACGATTGCCTTTGGCATCCGCAACGTGACCCATATCGACCGGGCGCTGGCCGAGGCGCACCGCGTGCTCAAGCGCGGCGGACGCTTCTTCTGCCTCGAATTCTCGACGACGCTGTGGCCGGGCTTTGCCGAAGCCTATGATGCCTATTCGCACAGGCTCGTCCCCAAGCTCGGCAAGCTGCTGGCCAAGGATGAGGACAGCTATCGCTACCTGATCGAATCGATCCGCCGTTTCCCCGATATGCCGACCTTTGAGGCAATGATCCGCGATGCCGGGTTCGTCCGCACCGGTGTCGAGCCGATG
>JANLQV010000299.1:0-6302 GCA_031368025.1 Sphingomonadales bacterium
CGCCGCCAAGATCAAGCTCGACAAGGAACCGGCGATCCGCACCCCGGATCAGTTCAAGCTGATCGAGCGATTCGATGCCCTCAGCGGTCGTCTCCATGTCGAGGGCCCCTGCGAGTGCCACAATCGCGGCAATGATAGCCCCATTGCGAGATCCAGGCATCGTTGCTTCCCGCACAAAGCTTTGATCGATCTTGATCTTGTCGAACGGCGCTGACTTCAGATAGCCAAGCGACGAATAGCCCGTCCCGAAATCATCAAGGGCCAGACGCACTCCGATTTCCTTAAGCGTAGAAAACATCGAGTCGGTCTCGGCGGACTCGCTCAGGAACACGCCTTCGGTCAGCTCGAGCTCGAGGCGTTTTGGTGAAAGGCCGGAGTTGGCCAGCGCCGACATCACGATTTTGGGCAGCGCCTCATTGGCAAACTGGATCGGAGAAACATTGACGGCGACTCTGATCTCTTCAGGCCATTTTGCGGCATCCTCGCATGCCTTTCGTAATATCCACTCACCCAATTTGTCGATCAGGTTTGCTTCCTCGGCAATTGGAACAAAAAGTGCGGGCGAAATTGAACCTCGAATGGGATGCTGCCAGCGAACGAGCGCTTCTACTCCGGTGACACTGTTGCTCCTGGTGCTCACGATTGGCTGGTAGGCGAGGGAGAGCTGGCCCTTGACCAGGGCATCACGCAAATCCTCTTCCAGGACGCGCCTGTCGTCGGCAGCTTCGAGGAGCTCTTTTGAGAAAAAACGAAAACAACCGCGCCCACTGTCTTTTGCGGCATAGAGCGCCAGATCAACATTGCGCATCAGGTCTTCTCCCGTGCGCCCGTCAATCGGGCCGACTGCTAGTCCTACCGACGCACCAATCACACAACGACTGCCTTCGACGGAATAGGGCTGGGAGAGGCTCGCAATGATTTCGTGGGCCAATCCGCCGAGGATTCCGCGATCTTCACAATGCGGCAATATGATCTGGAACTCGTCGCCGCCCAACCGAAAGACTTTTTCCCGGTCACCAATGATCTTTAGCAGTCGTTCGGATACTTGTTTCAAGAGGGCATCGCCGGCCGGATGGCCCAATGAATCATTGACCTGCTTGAAGCGATCCAGGTCGATCAGCATTATTGCACACGATCGCCCGGGATGCTCAAGCCCGGACATGCCTGCCTCGAGGCTTTTGGACATGCTCAGTCGGTTTGGCAGACCCGTAAGGGGATCGTACATGGCCAGTTGCGATGCATGCTCTGACGATTGGAGCTGCTCGGTAACGTCGACGCCATACCCACGATAGCCTGTGAAATTACCGGAAGCGTCAAATTGGGGACAACCAGACACCTCCCACCAGCGCTCGTCTCCCGCATTTGCGGTTTGCAGTGTGAGTTTATCAAAATTCGAATGCCTGCTCAAGATGAATGGCAGCCTTTCACGGACGTCAGAGCCATCCTCGGCGGAGACAAACAAATCGGTAAAAGCAGTCCCGAGTAGTTTGTTAGGTTCGTCACAAAGAAGATCTGCGACTCTATCGGACAAATATACCAGATCACCCAATTTGTTCGTAGACCAGAACCATCCTTTGCAAGATTCTTCAAAATTTTTCAAAAGCAAAAGGGCTTCTGAATGACTGTTTTTCAGATATACGCTATTATTTCCAGGAATTCCCGGAAAAAATTGGAGGATTTTGTTTTTTGCCATCAAACTGTCTTGCCGAATTCCTGTCGCTTTACGCTAAAGGACCAATTGAGAAATTGATTTGGGTTCTCTGATCCATGCCCGGCTTTGCATATAGCCGTTTACGATTGCCGAAGAGTAAACAGGCTCCTAGCTTTTTGAGGCAGGGGGTGTCGAAACCCGCCTCCCCTTCCTAGGAAGGCTTCGCCAGCCGTCGGATCAGCGCGCTCGGATCCTGCCGTCCGCCGCCCAGCCCCTGCACCTCCGCCAGAAACTGATCGACCAAAGCCGTCACCGGCAAAGTCGCGCCGTTGCCGCGTGCTTCGTCGAAGGCCAGCCCCAGATCCTTGCGCATCAGATCGACCGCCAGTCCGAAATCGAATTCGTCCTTCGCCATCGTCGCCCAGCGGTTGGTCATCTGCCAGCTTGAGGCCGCGCCGCCCGAGATCGCTTCGAACACCTTGTCGAGATCGAGATTTTCCGCCTGCGCAAAACGGATTGCTTCGGCCAGCGATTGAACGATCCCGGCAAAGCCAATCTGGTTGACCATCTTCGTCAACTGCCCCGAACCGGTCGGCCCGACATGGACGATCTTCGAGGAATAGGCCTGCATGATCGGCGTCGCTGCGTCGATCGCCTTGGCCCGTCCGCCGCACATCAGCGTGAGCGTGCCCTTTTCCGCGCCGATCTGCCCACCCGTCACCGGCGCATCAATCGGCAGGATATATTTATCCTTGGCCTCAACCGCCAATTGCCGCGCAATCTTGGCAGAGACCGTCGTGTGATCAATGAACAGGCTGTCCTTGCGCATCGAACGGAACGCGCCATCGCGTGAGAGGGTGACGGCGGCAAGGTCATCATCCGTCCCCACACAGGTGATGACGGCATCGGCACCATCGGCCGCCTCAGCCGGGCTCGAAGCACTTCGCCCGCCATGCGCCGCAACCCAGGCATCCGCCTTGGCCTGCGTCCGGTTATAGACGGTCATGTCATGCCCGGCATCGGCCAGATGCCGCGCCATCGGCCCGCCCATCACGCCAAGCCCGATAAAAGCTATCTTTGCCATTGGGGGAGCATAAGCAGTGTTTGCGATGTGCGCCAGATGCGTTAGGGCGCTCGGCCATGTCAGACCAAGATCGCCTGCCCGTCACGTTGGAAGACGTCCGCGCTGCTCATGTGCGGATCGCCGATGCCATCGTGCGTACGCCGACGCTGCACAGCCAGACGCTGTCGGCGATGACAGGGGCCAAGGTTTACCTGAAGTTCGAAAACCTCCAGTTCACCGCCGCCTTCAAGGAACGCGGCGCGCTCAACCGGCTGCTGTTGATGGGCGACAATGGCCGCAAAAACGGCGTGATCGCGGCCTCTGCTGGCAATCATGCGCAGGGCCTCGCCTATCACGGCAAGCGGCTTGGCGTCCCCGTGACAATCGTCATGCCGGTTCCGACGCCGACGGTGAAGGTGATGCAGACCGAGGCGCACGGCGCGACCGTCGTCCTGCATGGCGAGACGTTCGACGCGGCCTATGCCCATGCCCGTGCGCTCGAAGGCGAACGCAGCCTGACTTTCGTCCATCCCTTCGATGAGCCCGACATCATCGCGGGACAGGGCACGATCGCGCTCGAAATGCTCGCTGATGCGCCCGACATCGATACGCTCGCCATTCCCATCGGCGGCGGCGGGCTGATCTCCGGCATCGGAGCGGCGGCCAAAGCATTGAAACCTGATCTGAAGCTGATCGGGGTGCAGGCCGAACTCTACCCGTCCATGCACAATGTGATCAATGGAGGCAGCGCGCCGTGCGAAGGCGATACGCTGGCCGAGGGCATTGCGGTCAAATATCCTGGCGAACTGACAAGGCGCTTC
The DNA here is from genome assembly GCA_031368025.1 of Sphingomonadales bacterium. Taxonomy (GTDB): domain Bacteria; phylum Pseudomonadota; class Alphaproteobacteria; order Sphingomonadales; family Sphingomonadaceae; genus Aquisediminimonas. Next base: position 3,536 of record JANLQV010000299.1, read on the forward strand.
GTGAAATCGCTGGTCGATGACATCGTGCTGGTCAGCGAACGCGGGCTTGAGCAATCGGTGAGCCTGCTGCTCCAGATCGAAAAGACCGTGGTTGAGGGCGCGGGCGCCGCAGGTCTCGCCGCGCTGCTGGAGCATCCAGAACATTTCAAGGGGCGAACCGTCGGCATCGTCCTGTGCGGGGGCAATATCGATACGCGGTTGCTCGCCAATGTGCTGCTCCGCGATCTCGCCCGCTCGGGGCGCCTCGCGCGTTTGCGCATCCGCCTGCAGGATAGGCCCGGCGCGCTGTTCCATGTCGTGCGGATCTTCGCCGAACAGAGCGTCAACATCATCGAAATCTATCACCAGCGGGTTTTCACCACATTGCCCGCCAAGGGCCTGATCACTGACATCGAATGCGAGACCCGTGACGGCGCGCATCTGGAGCGATTGAAAGTGGCGTTGCGCGAAGGCGGGTATGAGGTTTCGCAGGTCGAACTCGCCTGATCGGGAAGGCTTTTCCTTGTTTACCCTGATTTGATGGTAAACGCCCTTTTCATCTCCCGACCGCCGCTCCATAACACCTCCTTGGCAAGCTGATTTGGATTGAGGGGGACTGACTGACGTGACCGCACAATTCCGTTTTCCGCGCTTTTTCGTCACCAGCCCGTCGCCTTGCCCCTATTTGCCCGGACGGCAAGAGCGCAAGGTCTTCACCGAACTGACCGGCGCGCACGCCAGCGAGCTTAACGATGCGTTGGGCAAGATCGGTTTTCGCCGCAGCCAGGGCGTCGCCTATCGCCCAAGTTGCGTCGAGTGTTCGGCCTGTATTTCGGTCCGCGTCGTGGCGGGGGAGTTCACCCCCAATGCCAGCCAGAAGAAACTGCTGAAGCGCCATTCCGACCTTGAGGTTGCCGCCACTCGGCCTTGGTCGACCGATGAGCAGTTCCAGCTCCTGCGCCGCTATCTCGATCTGCGCCATCCGACCGGCGGCATGGCCGGGATGGATGAGATCGACTATGCCGATATGGTCGAACAGACACCGGTCAATTCCTTCGTCATCGAATATCGGGAGCCTTCAACGGGCGGCCGCCCCGGACGGCTGGTGGGCGCCTGCCTGACCGACCAGCAGGGCGACGGGCTCTCGATGATTTACAGCTTTTTCGTGGTGGATGATGACGCCCGCCCCGGCCTCGGCAATTTCATCATCATGGATCACATCCTGCGGGCCGGTGCGGCCGGGCTGCCCTATGTCTATCTGGGTTACTGGATTCAGGGATCGAGCCGCATGGAATACAAGATCAAATTCCGCCCGATCGAACGGCTTGGCCCCGATGGCTGGCACCGGTTTGACCCGGAACAGGCGGCCATCTCCCTGTCCCCGCCTGCGATCCGGATTGCCGAACTGGCTTGATTGACAATCGCTCTTGCGAGCGCATCAACCCGTCAGCTTTTTGGCGGCTTCCAATAGCTCGGTGGGGAACATCGCGATAATTGTCGAATTGTGCTCAACGCCGATCTCGGTCAATGTTTGCAACCTTCGAAGCTCCAATGCGCCCGGCACGTCGCCGATGATCTTTGCAGCGTCAGCCAGGGTTTGGGCCGCCTCCTTTTCACCTTCAGCCTTGATGATTCTGGCCCTTTTCTCGCGGATAGCCTCCGCCTCTCGCGCGATTGCCCGTTGCATCTGTTCCGGGATGTCGAGATCCTTGATTTCAACCGCATCAATCACCACGCCCCATTGCTCGCACGTGCGCGCGAGCAATTCGAGAAGCCGGGTATTGATCGTGGTTCTCTCTTTGAGCATTTGATCGAGATCGCTTTGCCCGATCGCGTCGCGCATCCCGGTTTCGGTCGCCTGAATGACCGCAGAATGCCAATCTACAACCGTTGTTACCACCTTGACCGGATCAAGTGCGCGAAACCAGAGTACGGCATTGACCCGCACTGCAACGCCATCACGCGTTACCGTCTCTTGTGTCGCCAGGGCAAAAGTAATCGTGCGGAGATCAATTTTTACAACACGATCAATCAACGGAATGAGCCAGAACCAGCCCGGCCCTTTGGTGTCGACAATTCGCCCCAACCGGAAGACCACACCGCGCTGATATTCCTGATTGATCCCGAACGATTTCAGCCCGAGAAATAGCGCCAGCGCCACAGGAAAAATAATCAGACCCGAAAATGCTCCAAGCATCGGTTGAACCTTCTTGCCACCCAACATCTGGTTATCACAGAGTATCGACGACGACAAAGAGAAAGGCCTGAAGGTTTCCCTCCAGGCCATTCCACTTTCACGTCCTGATCCGGCAAATCAGCAGGAATAATACATATCGAATTCGACCGGTGAAGGCGTCATTTCCCAACGGGCCACGTCTTCCATCTTGAGTTCGATATAACTCTCAATCTGATCCTTGAAGAATACATCGCCTTTCAGCAGATAGGCATGATCAGCCTCAAGGCTTTCCAGCGCCTCACGCAGCGAGCCGCAAACGGTTGGCACCTGGGCGAGTTCTTCGGGCGGCAGATCATAGAGGTTCTTGTCCATCGCTTCACCGGGATGGATCTTGTTCTCAATCCCGTCGAGCCCGGCCATGAACAGCGCGGCATAAGCGAGATAGGGATTGGCCATCGCATCAGGGAAGCGCACTTCGACGCGCTTGGCCTTGGCACCCGCACCGTAAGGAATGCGGCATGACGCCGAACGGTTGCGCGCCGAGTAAGCGAGCAGCACCGGTGCTTCATAGCCGGGAACCAGCCGCTTGTAGCTGTTGGTGGTCGGGTTGGT
>JANLQV010000316.1:0-3717 GCA_031368025.1 Sphingomonadales bacterium
CATCGGCGGCTCGCGCAGGACATCGCTAAACGCCTGGGCAGCATCATGCCCTGTGCCGGGTTTAACCTGTGGTTGCGGCGATGCAAACAAAGCATCATCGGCCGGGCCATCGATCAGCGCCGCAAGCGCCGTCCGCCCCCGCGCGAGGCGGCTTTTAACGGTTCCCATCGCGCACCCGATCACTTCGGCAGCCTCTTCATACGACAGACCGTTGGCACCGATCAGCAACAGCACCTCGCGCTGCTCTGCGGGCAGCTTTTGCAGCGCCTTGGCGACATCGTCGACGTTAATGCCATTCTGTTGCGCCGGTGCGACGACCAGTACGCGTTCGGCGACTTCGGGATCAAGCGACGTCATCCGCGCATTCTTGCGGATCGTCGTATAAAACTGGTTGCGCATGATCATGAACATCCAGGCGCGAAAATTTGAACCTTGCGTGTAGCTCGTCCGCGCCGCCCATGCCCGCATCATCGTGTCTTGTGCCAGATCATCTGCCATTTCGCGGTGGCCGCACAACCCGCGTGAGAAGGCGCGCAGCGACGGCAGCAACGCGACGAGCTGATCCCGGAACAGCGTGTCAGGGTCTATGGTTTCCCGCCCGCTCATCAATGCGCTGCTTTTTTCGAGGCGATCTTCGTATCAATCTCGTCGAGCAGCCTCAGAAAATCATCAGGCAACTCCTCGCTCGCAACTGCATCATGCATCTGCTTGAGCGCTGCCGCGATTGGATCGCTGTCGATATCCTCGTCATGATTGCCTGGCCTGTTCGCCTTCGCCATCGCTTGTTGCTCCGCCATCGGGTGTTTTGGATGCTGGCCAGACAGTGTGGGTGATGTATGCAGATTTGTCACCGAAATCCTCGCCTTGGTCAAAAGTGGGTGGCGATCCTGCCATCCGTGCTAGGGTAAACCCGCTCGGCGGGAAAAAAGTTCCGCGCGACGGAACAAAAATTGATCTGCGCGGTATTCCCTGTCTCGAAGAGGAGCGAATATGTCAGTTAAAGCAGCGGTTGGGCCTGAACGCCCCTTTTTGCGTCGTTACGCGCGCGCGCTAACGGGATCTCAACGACTGGGGGATGCCGCCGTCCGCGAAGTGCTGGAGGCTTTGCTCGCTGCGCCTGAAGTATTTGATGATAGCAAACCGCAACGCTTGGAGCTTTACCGCATCTTTCACCAACTGTGGCAACCAGCCAAAGTGGCTGGATTGGTCGAATCCAGTTCCGGCGATGGACTGGTCGCGCGTTTGCCAATGCACAGTCGACAAGCGCTTCTGTTAACCGCTGTCGAAGGATTTAGCACATTGGAAGCCGCTGGCATTCTCGGCAGCAGCATTGCAGCGGTATCCACTGACATTGTCACGGCGCGACAATTCATCACCGATAGCTTGCAAGCCTCGGTGATGATCATCGAGGATGAGGCGATCATCGCGCTCCATATCCGGTCCATCGTCGAAGGACTGGGCCATAGCGTGACAGGCGTCGCGCGCACCCGCACGGAGGCCGTCGCTCTCGCCGAGAAAGCGCGCCCCGAACTCGTCCTCGCCGATATTAGCCTTGCCGATGGATCAAGCGGGATCGATGCGGTGAAGGACATATTGAGCGCGATGAGCGTACCCGTGATCTTTATCACTGCCTTTCCCGAGCGCCTGCTGACGGGCGAGCGGCCCGAGCCGACTTATCTCATCACAAAGCCGTTTGAGCCCGAAACGGTGATCGCCACCATCGGTCAGGCTCTCCTCGTCCACCGCGAAACTATGGCAGCGTCGGCACCGGCGATGCTGGTGATGGAAGATGAAACGCCCAATCCCCGCAAGCATTTCGACACGCCGCAAGCCTTGCTCGCCGACCCAGCTCTGGCCGATGGAGAGAAAGAAGCGCTGCTTACCGAATGGGATTCGGAACTTGACGGCAGACTGAACGCTGAATCTGAAGGCATGAGTGCGTCAGACCCGATCAGCGCCAAGCGTGAAGCGCGGCTGGCCGATGAGGCCGGAAAGGTGAAGAGCGCCTTGACGGAGGTTTTGCAGAAAAAGGAATAGAAGGACGCTAAGCGTGCGTTAGCGATCGGCCTGAGCCGCCTATTTTTTGCAAGAAAACCTAATCTCCGGAACCTTTTTCTAAGGCGCGGGTTACGACTTGGGCATCGAAATGACTCGAGCAACAATGGGGGCGTTATATCTATGAAAAATTCAAGCCAAATGCCGCACTGATGGCCGTCATTCTTGTCGTAGAAGATGATATTTTCATTCTCGAGAGCCTCGAATGGGTGATTGAGGATCTGGGCCACAACTCGCTGCTGGCGAGTGACCTTGCCGGAGCGCTCCTGCACCTTGGGGCCCCGCACCATATCGACGCCCTGTTCGTCGATATCCGTCTCGCTGCTTTGGCGTTCGGCGGCTACGACGTAGCCAATCAGGCGGTTGGTCTCAGGCCCGACTTGCCGGTGCTCTACACCTCGGGAAGCCCACTTACCGATGATATGACCGGGCGGTTCGTCCCCGGCGGGCGCTTCCTTCAGAAGCCCTATTCTCCCGCGCAGCTCGAATCTTTCATCGGAGAGCTTCTTCACTAGGATTTTCCCCGGCCTTCCGGACGTTACAACCGTCACGGACCGAACATTGAGTCAGGATATGTCATCACAATTCCACCAACAGAAGCGATCGCAAAAAGCCTACCTCCGCTCGCCTCCGGCAACGTAGCTGGGCAGACGGACGAGTCGATCCTCAAAGCCGACGCGCTCCAGAGCGCCATCTTCAACAGTGCCAATTTCTCCAGCATTGCCACCGACGCCAAGGGCGTGATCCAGATCTTCAACGTCGGAGCCGAACGGATGCACGGCTATACGGCAGCCGAAGTGATGAACACGATCACGCCGGCGGATATCTCCGATCCGCAGGAACTGATCGCACGCGCGCAAGCCCTGAGTGCCGAGCTGGAAACCCCGATCACGCCAGGCTTCGAGGCCCTGGTGTTCAAGGCATCTCGCGGCATCGAAGACATCTACGAGCTGACCTATATCCGCAAGGACGGCACGCGGTTTCCGGCGGTCGTCTCGGTCACGGCCCTGCGTGATGCGTCGGGCACCATCATCGGCTATCTATTGATCGGTACCGACAATACGGCACGAAAAGCGGCCGAGGAAGCGCTCTTGCAGGCAGGGGCCTTGCAGAGCGCCATCTTCAACAGTGCCAATTTCTCCAGCATTGCCACCGACGCCAAGGGCGTGATCCAGATCTTCAACGTCGGAGCCGAACGGATGCTCGGCTTTACGGCAGCCGAAGTGATGAACACGATCACCCCGGCGGACATCTCCGATTCGCAGGAGCTGATCGCGCGCGCGCAGGCTCTGAGTGCCGAGCTGGCCACTGACATAACTCCGGGTTTCGAGGCTTTGGTGTTCAAGGCATCTCGCGGCATCGAAGACATCTACGAGCTAACCTATATCCGCAAGGATGGCACAAGGCTTCCGGCGGTCGTCTCGGTCACCGCCCTGCGCGACGTGCACGACGTCATCATCGGCTATCTGCTGATCGGCACCGACAATACCGCCCGCAAACTGGTTGAGGAGGAACAAAAACAATCCGACCAGCGCCTGCGTGACCAGCAATTCTACACCCGCTCGCTGATCGAATCCAACATCGACGCGCTGATGACTACCGACCCCTCGGGTATCATCACCGACGTCAACAAGCAGATGGAGGCGCTGACCGGGTGCACCC
>JANLQV010000320.1:0-4693 GCA_031368025.1 Sphingomonadales bacterium
GCAGCGTCGCAGTTTCCGAATGCAACAATCTGCCTCAGTTGGGGGCTTTCGGCCAAGAACGCCCTGATCGCAGAGTTAATGTCGGGGCCGCTAGATTCAAATTCATGATTGTTGCCCTCGCTGTCACCGATCCCGCGCCGGTCGAAGCGAAAGACGGGATGGCCTGCTGAGGCTATGTCAGCCGCGAGTTTTGCCATCCCCCGATGTGCACCGATTCTGATTTCGTTGCCTCCTGATACGATCAGCAGCCCGGTATCTCCCGACGCATCGTCAAGCGTCGCGGCAAGGGCATCTCCTTCGCAGGGAAAGCTCAGAACGCGGCGCATTGCTCAATCCATTTCGAGAGATCTTTCGCCAAGGCCGCAGCCAGCGCCGGATCTTCGCCGGGCTCGGCGCGTCGCCAGAGCGGGGAGCCAGACATTTTCAGGTCAGCCGGTTGCGGATCGGATTCGAGGCGAACAGTGCGTAGGTTTGTGGGCGACGGGAGCGTCGCCGCCTCAAGCTCCTCCAAAAACGACGCGTTCAGTGCATGCCCGGCAAAAAGCGTTTCATCCACACCCGTTAGCGTAGTCCGTTTGAGATCGCGCGCAATCCGCATTCCGGTTTCCGGCGCAAATCGCCAGACCCCACGGCTCGCCCCATCGTCGATAAGGGCGCCGCCGCGAAATGAGGCGATGAATGTGGGGCCGTGGCGCTGGACCGCCTCTCGCCAGTCGCACAACCGCACATCGGCGATGTCTATCAGGCTTTCCCCCGCTCCAGGCAAGTCAGCAAGACAACTCCCAATGCCGTGCGCATCCAGCGCACGCATGAAATCGGCGATCAGCCTTCTACAGCGATTGGCTTCCTCAAAAAGAGGTTCAATCACAAGGATCTGTTGATCGTGATTCACACCAAACCGCAACCAGAAGCCGGGTTGCGTCACCCCCGGGATTTCCGGATTGCAAATGCAACCAGGCTCCCGAATGTTTCTAGAAGCTCCCCGTCCACCTCATCATCGTCGATGGTCATGCCCAGCCGGTCTTCCAACTCGGTTAAAAGACTTGCCACAGCCATCGAATCGAGCTCCGGCAGCGATCCGAATAGCCCGGTCTCGTCTTGGAAGGTCGATGCCCGCTCCCGGCTGACGCCAAGCACGTCGCAGAGCACTCCACGAACACATTCCTGAACCATTTCGGCGTTCGATTTCATGATTGAGCGTTTAGCCGCCTGCCCGGCGCCGAACAAGCCGGGAAAGGCCCGCTTTCGCTGCACCCGTCAGCCCCGCGACCGTTAAAGGGTTATAGGCCGTCAGCCGCATCAGAGGCGTGCTGCCATCCATCCAGTCAGCCTTGTATCCGTCGTTGCCCGTGCCGAAATCGATCGTGCTGACGTTGTCCATATCGATGACGTGGCGGAACATTGCGGCGCTCAGGATCGTGCCCGGTGATAACTCTGCAGCGCTTTCGCGGTGGGCGAGCTTGTGGATCAGCGCGACACCTTTTTCCACTGTCCAGAATTGTGCAGCAACCGCGACACCGTCAATCCGGCAAATGCCGAGCCGCAAACAGCCTGCCTTGGCTTCGGCAATGGCCAATTCCTTCAGGAATTCCGGCAAGCCTTCGTCCGGTTTCCAGCTATCGGCATAGACGTCTTCATAGGCCGCCCAGGCATCTTCGTCGAAGCCTGTCAGAATTTGTGTCTCGAAGTTGGCCTTGCCCAGCTTGCGTTTCAACGTGCTCCGCAACTGGCCAGGTCGGGCGGCCCAATAGTCTTCGAAAGACAATCCTGCCACATTGGCGGTCCAACTCGTCGAGATTTCCCCGGCGGTAACGATCCAGCCGGCGCGCTGGAATGCATATGCGAGCAGGTCTGCCGCTCCATCGGTGGACGGCACTGGTGACAGGTCAATCGAAGAAATACGCGGCCTTGCCATCCGCAGCCGCTTGGCGATCGCGATGATCATGGCCCTTTGCCGGGCCACCTCAGGGTTTCCGGCAAAAACCGGGCGGAAGGCGAAACTGTACCAATTGGCGAGGGCGCTTGCCTTTCCGCTGTCTTCACGCTGGAGAAACAGCCAGGCGAGTGCCCCTTCGGATGCTGCCCTGGCAATCAGTGGCGTCGCGCCGCCATGATGGCAAACCCTCCTGAACCAGTCACGGCGGTTGAAAAGGTTGGGCTGCATCGTGCGCGCCAATTGCCCGGTCGGATCGACGCCTGGGGCATCAATGTCCGTCAGCAATTCTCCCTTAACCCACAACATGCTAGGCAAACCCTGTTTTGCGTTCACAAGGACCAGATTTGACGGCCCCCAACCCCATTCCCCGGCCACTAGACCATTTGACGGCCTTTGGCACGCCTAGCCATCCGGCCTTAATATGTCGTGATGAGGTGTTTCATTATGGGGCATTGGATGACGCCGTGGGGCGGATGGCAGCCGCGCTGGCCCGCGCTGGATTGAAGCATGGCGACCGGGTGGCCTCATGGCTTCCCAAAACGCGCGAGGCTTGCTTGCTGCCGCTTGCAGCGGCGCGTGCCGGTGTTATCCACGTGCCGATCAACCCCGCCCTCAGGCGCACACAGGTTGCCTATATTCTCGACGACAGCGGTGCGGGCTTGCTCATTACTGCCAAGGCAAGAGCCGACACGCTGGACACCGGCGACCGGTCAGAGCGCTGCACGCTGTGGCTGGAAGACGATGTCAGATCTGCCGAAGAATCCTCGCAGCCTATGCCGCGTTCCGCCCACAATTCTGACGATCTTGCAGCCATTTTGTATACGTCAGGTTCAACTGGTCGACCCAAGGGCGTGATGCTCAGCCATGCAAACCTCTGGCTGGGGGCGATCAGTGTCGCGCATTACCTGAAGCTTGGGCCGGACGATCGCACGCTGTGCGTCCTGCCGCTCAGTTTCGATTATGGACAAAACCAGTTGCTTTCGACTTGGGCATCCGGCGGGTGCGCGGTCCCTCTCGACTATCTGACCGCCCGCGATGTCATTCGAGCAGTCGAACGGCATGAAATCAACACCTTGGCGGGAGTGCCGCCATTCTGGGTGCAATTGCTTGAGGCAAATTGGCCTGAGACTGCGGCATCTCGATTGAAGCGGTTGACGAACTCCGGTGGCGCGTTGACTCGGTCATTGATCAGGAAGCTCAAGCAATGCTTTGTAAATGCAGATATTTATCCGATGTATGGGCTGACCGAAGCGTTTCGTTCGACCTATCTTGATCCTGCGCTTGTTGACGCGCATCCTGATTCGATGGGGACGGCCATTCCATTTGCAGAGATTTTGGTGGTGAAGCCTGATGGAAGCATCGCGCAAGACGATGAGCAGGGTGAGCTGGTCCATGCCGGGCCCCTGGTGGCGAAGGGCTATTGGCAGGATGCCGGACGCACCGCCCAACGGTTCAAACCCGCACCGGAAGCTTCGATTGATGGGGGGATGGCAGTCTGGTCCGGAGACACAGTCAGACGCCACAAGGATGGGCTGCTCTATTTTGTCGGCCGCGATGATGAAATGATCAAGGTTTCGGGCAACCGCATCAGCCCGACCGAAATTGAGGCGGCTGCAATCGAAAGCGGCGCCACCTCTGAAGCTGTTGCCATTGGCGTATCCGATGAACGTTTGGGCCAGGTGATCACTCTGGTTGCCAGAGGAAACAGCGAATCAGAGCTTCAGCTTCTTGCCTATTTCAAGAGCCACCTTCCAGCCTTCATGACGCCCAGACGCGTGCTCTGGCGGCTGGAATTGCCCCGCAATGCCAATGGCAAAATTGATCGAGCCGCGATCAGGGCGGAGGTTTTGGCGTGAAACCGATGGGATCCATTCCGCTGGGCTTTTCCGCTGGGCAAGATGGTCGGCTGGTGATCGGCGGCGAAGATGTCGATGCCCTGATTGCGCGCGCGGGGGATACCCCTTTGTTTGTGTATGATTGTTCGCTGATCCGGACGCGGCTTGCATCGTTGAAGGCTGCATTGCCCTCAGGAGTTGCAGTCCATTATGCGATCAAGGCCAATCCGATGCCGAGCCTTGTCGCGGCAATCGCACCTTTGGTCGATGGGTTGGACGTGGCATCGGAAGGTGAACTGAAGATCGCACTGGGTGCGGGAGCGCCGCATATCTCCTTTGCTGGCCCGGGCAAGCGGGATCGCGAACTCAAAGCGGCGATTTCCGCAGGCGTTACGCTCAATCTGGAATCGGAAGGGGAGGCGGCACGCGCGCTCTCAATTGCTACTGATCTGGGGATCGTCCCAAAGCTGGCAGTAAGGGTTAATCCCGACTTCGATCTCAAGGGTTCGGGTATGCGCATGGGCGGTGGAGCAAAACCGTTCGGCGTGGATGCCGATCGCGCGGTTAACCTTGTTCGTCTGGTGCGCTCGGCAGGAGCAGACTGGCGAGGCTTTCATATATTTGCAGGCTCGCAGGCGCTCGACGCTGTCGCGATTGCCGAAGCGCAAAGACAGACCATCGAACTCGCAGGGCGGCTGGCCGATGAAGTTGGCGAATCTCCTCCGTTGGTCAATCTGGGTGGTGGCTTCGGGATACCCTATTTCCCCGGAGACAAGCCGGTAGATGTTCAGTTCGTTGGACAAAAACTGGAAGAAACACTTGGCAAGCGATTGCAAAGTTTGATTAAATCGTCCTTTGCAATCGAATTAGGCGGGTACATTGTGGGGGAAGCGGGAGTCTATCTGACCCGTATTGTTGATCG
>JANLQV010000331.1:0-5047 GCA_031368025.1 Sphingomonadales bacterium
CATTCGCGCAACTGCTGGCGTATTTTACGATATTAATAAACTCTTTGACAACACAGACTGGTCTTATTTGCAACAATCAGCAGGCTTCATTTATCAGCGTCGTGCCAATCCGGTGGTCAAGCCGTATGATGCGAATTTGAAACCGCTTCAGGTTGGCTTTTTTAACGACGTGCAGCGCAGGGATCGTCAGTTGGCCATTTTCGGTGAAGCGGCGTTCGACGTCATTCCGGAGAGGCTGACCCTGACGCTTGGTGCCCGTTACTATAATGAACAGGCTTCGCAAAACGGTTCGTCCAGCACCAGCTTTGGTTTTGGATCGCGCGGCACATACAACCCGGCGACCGGAACTTACTCCGCTGCTGCAGTTCCCCCGCAATTTTATGGGGTTAGCGCGAACCTGAACACTATTCTCAGCGGAGTATCTCCGGCAAAATACCATGGGCTACTTAAAAAGGCCAACTTGACATATAAAATTGGCGACCGCTCGCTGGTTTACGCGACCTATTCGGAAGGCTATCGGCCAGGCGGATTCAACCGCAAGCCATGCAGCATCGGAAGTTCCACCTGCCCAACCGCTGCTGACTTCGCCAAACTCGCTGTCTATGTGCCCGACGAAGTGAAGAACTATGAAGTTGGGGCGAAAATATCGTTGCTTGATCGCACGCTCCAGATCAACCTTGCGGCCTATCGGATCGACTGGTCGAATATCCAGATTACGTTGTTCGACCAGAACATCTCGAACCAGACGTTCACGACAAACCTTGTCGATGCCCGGATCAAAGGCATAGAAGGCGATTTGACGTGGCGGGCCACACCTGAACTCACGATCAATGTGGCTGGTTCATACAACGATTCTTCGTTGACGAAATATCGCAAGAACACGGTTGTTCTTTTGCCATTGGGAAGTTCACTATCCAACAGCCCGAAATTTCAAGGCAACATTCGCTTTCGCTATGAAAAGGAACTGGCGTCAGGCTTGAAACCTTATTTGCAAGGATCGTTCCACCACGTCGGCAGCAGCACTTCATCGATCATCGACAATGTAAGCATCCGCTATCCGACATTCAATGCGACTGCTGGCTATGCGCCCAGCGTTCCTGTCACGTATAATGGCGTAACGGTGAATCCCGGCGATATTGTTACCCCGCTCAAAGGCGCGCTGCCGCAGGCGAGCTACAATACCTTCAGTGCTGCGATCGGTATCCACAAGGATAATTGGGGAATCGAGCTTTTCGGCGAAAACATTAGCGATGAGCGCCCTGAATTGTATAAGAGCGGCAACGACGGTGAACTGCGGATCACCACATCGCGGCCGCGAACCATTGGACTTCGTGTGAATTTCGGTATTTAATTCAATAAGCAGGAGCCCTCCCTTCGTCGGGATGGCTCCTGTTGAATCTGTTGTCGGCTAACATATATTGGAACGACACGCATGATCACTATGCTGAAACGTCGGCAAATTGATTTGATTTGAGTCTGAAATCCTGATCATGCCTTATTTATCCAACTATCAGGACATGGTCATGAGTAAGGGTCAGTGAACGCGCAAACGCACGTCGATAGTGGCGCCATTCTTGCTCAGGCGCGGTCGCATTTGCAAAGTGCCAGATTGGCTGAAGCAGCGGACGCTTGTGGCCGCGTGTTGGCGCAAGACCCGGATCAGCGCGACGCTCTTTATACTTTGGCTGTCGCGGAACGATTTCAAGGTCAATTTGACCGCGCTTTGGAACATACCGCACGGCTGATCTCGATTGATCCGTCATTTGGCATGGCATATCAAGAACGAGGGCATTGTTTTCGAGACAGTGGAAATACGGACGCTGCGTTAGAATGCTATCAGCGTGCAGTCGCCCATAATTCAGCCCTTCCGGCAAGCTGGCGAATGATTTCGGAGTTTCATGAGCGTGCCGGTCGAAGCGACGCCGCTGACTTCGCCATTTCACAATTTACCTATTTGTCAGACCTCCCACCGGAACTGTTGAGCGCCGCCAGCCTTATTCAGGAAGGGCGCCTTGTTAAAGCTGAGCATATCGTTCGCGCCTTTTTGCAGAGCAAGGGCCACCATGTTGAGGCGATGCGATTTCTCGCCGACATTGGCACGAAATTCAGCGCATTGGACGAGGCGGAGTTTCTGCTCGAATCCGCACTTGTGCTGGAACCTGACAATGCCGGTGCACATTTCGACTATGTTGGGGTGCTCCACAAAAGGCAGAAATTTGCCAAGGCGCTGGAGCAGGTGACGATCCTGCGCGCCAGGGAGCCCGATAGCCCTCAGATCGATATGCTCTATGCCAACCAGAATCTCGCTGTTGGTAACTTCGATGAAGCGTTGCAAGTCTATAAGGATCGCGCGGTTGAAGCCCCCGACAATCCTGGCATCCACCTGACCCTCGGTCATGCGCTCAAGACGATCGGTCGCCAAAAGGAAGCGATCGAGGCCTATAGCGAGGCCTATCGGGTCAAGCCCGATTTCGGCGATGCCTATTGGAGTCTTGCCAATCTCAAGACATACAAATTCGCCGATCAACAGATCGCTGCGATGCGCGCCCTGGAGAGCGCCCATTCAACGCAATTGGCGGACCGCTACCATCTGTGTTTCGCGCTTGGCAAAGCGCTTGAGGATGTGGGTGCCTATGGCGAGTCCTTCGATTACTACGAGCGCGGCAATCGGTTGAAACGCGACGAAGTCGGCTATGATTGGCGGAAGATATCAACAGAAATCCAGCTCCAGATCGAACATTGCACGCCTGCTTTGTTCGCGGCTTCGGAAGGTGCCGGATCGGCGGCGTCTGATCCAATCTTCATTGTCGGCTTGCCAAGATCTGGCTCGACTTTGCTCGAACAGATCCTCGCCTCGCATTCGCAGGTTGAGGGCACGATGGAATTGCCGAATATCCTGGCGCTCGCGCACAAGCTCGACGGCCGACGTCGCATCGATGAAGAAGCCCGCTATCCTGGCAATTTGGTCGAGCTGGACTGTGAAGAACTTGGATCCTTTGGCGAAGCCTATATCCGCGATACGATGATCCACCGCAAGAAAGGCACGCCTTTCTTCATCGACAAGATGCCCAACAACTTTCGTCATATTGGCCTGATCCACATGATCCTGCCGAATGCCAAGATTATCGACGCACGGCGCGGTGCGATGGGGTGCTGTTTCAGTGGCTTCAAGCAGCTATTTGCGGAAGGCCAGGAGTTTACATACGGCCTCGAGGAAATCGGCCATTACTATAAAGACTATGTCACTTTGATGGATCATTGGGATGCCGTTTTACCCGGGAAAATCCTGCGCGTGCGCTACGAGGATGTCGTCGCCGACATCGAACCGCAGGTGCGGCGCTTGCTGGATTATTGCGGGCTGCCGTTTGAAGAGTCGTGCATCAATTTTCACGAAACCGAACGTGCAGTGCGCACCGCGAGTTCCGAACAGGTGCGGCAACCGATTTTCACAAGCGGCCTTGATCAATGGGAACATTTTGGCGCCTATCTCGATCCGCTTCGGGACATTCTAGGTCCAGAATTGATATCACTCTGAGGGGAATGAAATGGCAAGTGCAGCACTCGTTGATGCCGACAAAATGTCCACCATTGGGCAGCGCTGGTACGTTCTCATCATCATGATGTTCGCCTATACGATCAACATCGCCGATCGTTATGTCATGTCGACTGTCCTTGAACCGATCCGGCTCGAACTCAAACTGACTGATGGCGGTGTCGCGTTTCTCACCGGCGTTTCACTTGCGCTCTTCTATGTCACGATGGGCATCCCGCTGTCCTGGATTGCTGACCGCTACAGCCGACGTAATCTCCTCGCCATTTCGATCACATTATGGTCAGCAATGACGACATTATGCGGGCTATCACGGGGCTATTCGCAACTCTTGCTGGCGAGGATCGGCGTTGGGGTTGGGGAGGCAGGCGGCACGCCGTCGTGCAACTCGATCGTAGGCGACTATTTTCCTGCCGATCGTCGGCCGATGGCGATGACCATTTTTGCGCTCGGCGCGCCGATCGGGGCTTGGCTGGGTGCGGATATGGCGGGCGCCGTGGCCCATGCCTATGGCTGGCGTGCGGCATTCCTGGTCCTGGGTATCCCCGGTATCATTCTGGCACTCATTATATATTTTACGATCAAGGAGCCCGCACGCGGGCGGCTTGATGCCATTTCAGACGAAGCAACGCCGACTTTGATGGAAACAATGCGTTTCCTGAAATCCCAAAGGGCAGCCGTCCATGTGATCATGGGCAGTGGCGTTTCCGCTCTATGGGGATGGGGCCTGATGTGGTTCACACCCACCTTTATTCAGCGCACCTATAATCTTGACGTTGGAGCTGCCGGGGCAGTCGTTGGCCCGATTCACCTCGTCATGGGAATTGCTGCTTCGTTGCTGACCGCCTGGCTGCTCGCGCGCCCATCCTTTGTCGATCCCCGCCGGATTGTGAAACTGCTCGCAATTGTGACGGCGGTTGCAACGGTGCCGTCGATCATCGCTTACTGGACGCATTCCCTCCCGATTGCGACTGCGATGTGGTGGATGTTTATCCCGGCGATCTATTTTTACATCGGCCCCGCGTTTGCCCTTGGTCAGAACCTCGCGCCGCCGCGGATGCGTGCCATGTTTATCGCCGTGTCGCTGTTGGTGGCCAATGTCTTCAACCTTATAGTTGCGCCTCAGGGCGTGGGTTGGCTGAGTGACTATTTTGCCGGACCAGGCGGTGCCGATGCGGCATCACTCCGGACAGCCCTGCTCATCCTCGCACCGACCGGGTTCTGGGCGGCATGGCATTATTGGGCGGCAGCAAAATGGATTGTCGAAGATCAGAAGCGCGCCGTCGGTTATGTCTGAGCGGCAACAAGCCGTCAGCAATGGGCTCGAATGGTTCGAATTTGACATTCGCGACATATTGGAGGTCGAGGTTTGAGGACGTGCGATGAAACTGACTGACATCAAGACCTTCGTCGTGGGCAACCCGCCGCCACATTGTCTCAATGTCATGCGGATCATTGCCGGCAACATAACGCGCGAACACATCCTCAATCATCTTG
>JANLQV010000408.1:0-2440 GCA_031368025.1 Sphingomonadales bacterium
GAGACATAACGCGCAAAGCGCACAAACACTTCAAGCAAAAGCGAGAAGAGCCCAAAGCCAGCCACATAAATGAGAGCATTCCCGCCAATCAGGAGTTTCAATGCTGCGGCCATAGCTCCTAGATCAGCACCAAGATTAAGAGTGTTGGCAACCACCAACAAGGACACTAGCCCATACAGAATCCACATCGGATAATGCAGTTTGAGATTTCCGGCGATACCGCGCCCCGTGACGCGGCCAATCCGCGCACTGATTTCCTGGATGGCGCACATCAAGGGGAAGCTGAAAAGCAGTGTCCAACCCAACTCAAAGCCGAACTGTGCCCCTGCTTGTGAATAAGTGGCGATCCCGCTTGGGTCGTCGTCTGATGCCCCTGAAATCAGGCCAGGTCCCAGAATTTGGAGCAGCTGTGGCCGCTCGGGCTGTGCGATGGCTGAGGATTCTGCGAGCTGTTTCGTCGTCAAGCGCCTTCCTCTGTTTTTGGGCACAGGAAGATAACTACGATGATCAGACTTTGTTCCGACCAAATCACATCAAGGAGCGTGGGGAATTTTAACACCCGATAGGTTCGGGGGCCACTTCAAGGAAACATCGCAACTTAATGGCTGATTACAGCTATTTTAACGCATCAATGTGAAGCCGTCAGCGATCAGGGGAATCCACTATTTCAATGCCGGAAGTTCCGCCGTCGGCAGGGAAACCTTCATGATCCGCGCGAGTGTTGGTGCGATGGCGCGCATGTCGATTTCGCCGAAACTGTGCCCCCTCGCAATCACCGGCCCCATCATCATGAAGGTTGAGCGCATCGTTGGGGCTGCCGGAAAATAGCCATGCATTCCTTTGTAGTGAGACGGCCTTGTGACACTGGCAGTCGCACCCGCGAAGCCGCCGCTCATCGCGCCGGGAGCGAGATCGACATAGAAGCTGGCCTGGGGGTTGCCGCGCATTGAGGCGATTTCGCTCCGCGCGATAATCGCGGCAATGCGCATTTCGGGATTGTCCTTGAGGCGATTGAGCAACGCTCCCACCCGTTGCTGAAGGGCGCTGTCATCCGGTCGGCTGAGCACTATGGCGATCGAGCCGCCAGAAGGCCAAGGCACGGCCTGCCACTCGGCTATCTTGCCATCGGCATCAAGACTGATGAGTTTTTCATCGATGAACGCGCGAAACAGATCGACCTCTACCGAAGTGGGCGCAAAGCCGTGATCGCTTACCAGCGCGATCACGGCATCGGGGTGGGCGTTGCGCTCTGTGGCAATCAGCCTCCCGATGATGCCGTCGATCCGTTCGAGCACCCTATGGGCCTCAGGCGTGTCGGGTCCCGAAACATGCTGCTGATGATCGAGTGCGGTCAGATAGACCGTCGCGAAGTCGGGTTTCTGATCCTTGATCAGTTGCGCCGCAAACGATCCGCGATTCTCATCGCCTTCGATCGATTCATCGATTCCCGGGGCGTAGGGCGCACCGATTTCCGCTTCGAGACTCTCAACGAGTCCCGGCGTCGCGAGCGCTTTCATCAAGTTCAGATCGTCAGCGTGGCCCGTCCGCCAATATTGCGGAAGGTTCCAGCGGATTGAAGTGGCGCCGACGCTAACCGGCCAATGGACGTTGGCGACCGTGAGGCCGGCTTTGGCTGCTGCGTCCCAGAGCGTTGGCACCTTGATGTCACGGGCATACCAATACCAACCGCCCTGATTAATCGCTTTGGGATCAAATGTGGTGTTGCTCACAATACCGTGCCTGTCCGGGCTTGCTCCGGTGATCAGCGTCGTGTGGCTGGGATAGGTGACGGTCGGGAGTATGCCGACTACCCCGCTGGCATAGCTTCCTTCCGTCAGGAACCGACGCAGGTTCGGGAGCTTCAGCCCGCGCTTATCAGCTTCAATCACGTCTCCCGGGCGCAGCCCGTCTACAGAGATCAGCAAGACCGGCTCGGCAAGTGCCGCGCCCGGCATGATATTCAATATGAGCATCATGCCGGGCAACAGGGCCTTGAGCATCAGAAACCGACTTTCAATGTGGCGAGAAATTGCTGCGGCGCACCTGCGAGAAGTGTCTGGTTGTCACCGCTGTTCCCGAAGCCATTCGAGCCGATCGTCGAGACATAGTGCTTGTCGAACAAGTTTGTCACGTTGAGCTGGACTTCAGCCTTTCGCAGACCGGCAATATCGAGCCGGTAGCCAAGCGTTGCATCGACGAGCGCTCGTCCGGGCACCGATTGGTCATTGAGATAGGTGAAGTAACGCTTGCTGATGTAATTGACTCCAATTTGCCCGAAAAGGCTTTTGCTTTCATAGCCAAGATCAGCCTTAATCAGATGCTTTGGAGCGTCAACCAAGGTTTTCCCGGCGGTTGCCGCGAGGATCGTGCCAAGCGCATCGACGACATTGTCCCGGTACGTCGCGTCATTGTAAGCATAGGACACGAAGGCATTGAATCC
>JANLQV010000357.1:0-2423 GCA_031368025.1 Sphingomonadales bacterium
TGTGGCGACGCGACACGTGACTCAAATCCATATGGCCGAAGCCGACCGCCTCGCCGCGCGCATGTCGGAGGTAGAGTCGTACAAACGACCGTGCCTGAAAGGGATGCCCAATACTCCGCGCTAATGTCCGGAATGGGGAGGAAAGCGGACTTAGGGGTTGGGTAAGGAAGGCAGCGCCAAATAGCGTCGTGCAAACCGGCTTTGCGGATACGATTTTGCCTCAGTCCAGTGACATGTAGCGTCGTCGTCGTTGATGAGCGCGATATAATAGTTGGAATATGCTCGTGCATAAGAGCGGTTTAGGACACGCCACCCCGTTGGATAATTCCCCGCGGCGATCTCGTCGAAAATCCCCGCCGCTTCTTGCGAACGATGATTGAGAACCAGCAAAGTTGCTTGGAAGGCACGATGATAGTCGCGACCTCGCTTGTCTAGGCGGAAAAACGCATCGACATGTATCAATGCTTGTTCATAGCTGCGCTGCCGATATGCAGTTAGAGCCATGATCCAGTGTCGCGCTGCGCGAAGCGGTCCCATCATTAACACCTTATCCGACTATGCTTGGGTGTCAGTAATAGAGTCGTGAGCGGTCATTGGCAGGCTCATACCAACGGGAAAGGAATCACCCGTCACTGACCCGCTCGATATCCGCCCCCACGGCCGATAGTTTTTCCTCCAGCCGTTCATAGCCGCGATCAAGGTGGTAAACCCGCTGGACGTTGGTTTCGCCCTCTGCAACAAGCCCGGCGATGATCAGGCTCATCGAGGCGCGCAGGTCGGTGGCCATTACGGGCGCGCCGACGAGTTTATCAACGCCGCGCACCACGGCGGACCGCCCGCGTGTCTGGATATCCGCCCCCATCCGCGCCAGTTCGGGGACGTGCATGTAGCGGTTCTCGAAAATCGTTTCGGTCAGGACGCTCGCACCGTCGGCCAAGGTGAGCATTGCCATGAACTGCGCCTGCATATCGGTCGCGAAGCCGGGGAAGGGCGCGGTTGAAAGCGTCAGCGGCGCAAGCTTGCCGTCAGACGACACCGTGATGCCGTTCTTGTGCTCCTCAACCTTCACCCCCGCATCGCGCAGCGCGCTGAGCGTCGCCTGCATGTCCGCCGGATTGGCGCCGAGCAGATCAACCTCGCCGCCCGCAAGCCCAACCGCGCAGGCATAGCTGCCCGCCTCAATCCGGTCGGGCATCACGCGATAGGTCGCCCCGTGGAGCCGATCCACGCCTTCAATGGTCAGCGTCTCGGTGCCGATGCCGTCAATATGCGCGCCCATCGCGACGAGCAGATTGCAGAGATCGACAATCTCGGGCTCACGCGCCGCATTCTCGATCAGGCAGGTGCCCTTCGCGCGCGCGGCGGCCATCAGGGCATTCTCGGTGGCACCGACCGAGACAACCGGGAAAATGATCTTGCCGCCCGGAAGTCGTCCGTCCTTCGCCCGCGCGATCACATAGCCGCTGGTCGTTTCAATTTCCGCGCCGAATGCTTCGAGCGCTTTCAGGTGAAGATCGATCGGGCGGTTACCGATCGCGCAGCCGCCGGGGAGCGAAACCTTTGCCTCGCCCGCGCGCGCCAGCATCGGCCCGAGAACGAGGATCGAGGCACGCATCTTGCGGACAATGTCATAGGGCGCGACGGTGGCGGTGATTTTGCCCGCGCGCAGGGTCATGACCCGCCCGAAATCCTCTGGGCGCGCGCCTTCGATCATCGTCGAACAGCCAAGCTGGTTGAGCAGGTGCCCGAAGCTATCAACATCGGCGAGCCGCGGCAGGTTCCGCAGCGTCAGCGGCTCATCGGTCAAGAGCGCGCACGGCAGCAGAGTCAGCGCCGAATTCTTTGCTCCCGAAATCGGGATGATGCCATTGAGGCGATTGCCGCCGCGAACCAAAATTCTATCCATGAACAGGCTTTACTGTCTGGGTTGCCAATCGCAAGCGTCCCCCTTGAACTTGCGCCTCGGCACCCCAAGATTTAAGGAGCCTCCCAAGGAGATCAAAGATGAGCGACGCGACCCAGACCCGTATTGGCGAAATCGTGAGCAGCAGCGATGTCGTGCTGTTCATGAAGGGCACGCCCTATTTCCCGCAATGCGGCTTTTCGAGCAAAGCTGTTGCGATCCTCGAACATCTCGATGTTGAATTCGGCAGCTTCGATGTGTTGCAGGACGCCGAAGTCCGCGCGGGCATCAAGGAATTCTCCGACTGGCCGACCATCCCCCAGCTTTATGTGAAGGGCGAATTCGTCGGCGGATCGGACATCATGATGGAGATGTTCGAAGCGGGCGAACTGCACCAGCTGATGCAGGACGCGCAGGTTCAGGCGGCGGGGTAAGGTTGCTCTCTCCCCTTCAGGGGAGAGATACGCAGGCTTGGCGACTTGTCGCCTAGCCGAAGTAGAGAGGGGCAGTTTGCGCACAA
>JANLQV010000380.1:0-1514 GCA_031368025.1 Sphingomonadales bacterium
CGGCATCGCCGACACCACGCAACGAGGATGACAGCAGGATTGTAATGAATGAGAATGGCATTCCCAGGAAGATCACTCGCAAATAGACCAAAGCCAGCGGAAAAGCGTCCACTGGCGTCGCAAGCAAGTGAAGCAGTTGTGGCGTAAACACCCACCCCAGTGCGGCCGTCACAATCCCCGCCAATCCGAACATGCCCAGTGCCGATCCGATCGTCCGCCGGACCGTCTCGACATCGCGCCGCCCGACCGCCTGACCAATCAGGATCGTCGTTGCCATCGAAAAGCCGAACAATGACGAAAACATGAGGAACATGATCATGTTGGCGTTGGACCCGGCAGCGAGTGCCTTTTCGCCCAGAAAACGGCCGATCCAGACCGCATTGACCGATCCGTTCAGCGACTGGAGGATGTTCACCCCCAGCGACGGCAAGGCAAACATGAACAGCGTCCGGGCCACGGGGCCTTCGGTCAGGTCATGCTGGCGTGGGGCGAAGGCCATCAACCCAATCGCGCGAGAGCGGCGGACAGGCGTTCGGCTTCAGCCGCTTTTTCGGCATGATCGGCGCGGGCCTTTTCCACGGCCTCGGGCTTGGCCTTTTCGACGAACGCCGGGTTGTTGAGGCGGCCAGCGAGGCTGTCGCGTTCCTTGGCGATGGCTTCGATGGCTTTGGTGATGCGGGCGCGTTCGGCTTCGAGGTCGATGGCACCTGCAAGGAGTAGAACGAAGGTTGTGCCATCGACAACAATTTGCGCGGCAGCACCAGAAACTGCCAAATTCGTCGTTCGTATTTCTGAGATGCGGGCCAATCGGCCAATAATCGTTTCGTTACGCTTCACGCGTTTGATCGTTCCATCGTCGGCATCTGCCCAAATGACGAGTTCCAACTTTGCGCCCGGAGGAACATTCAAATCAGAGCGAGCAGATCGGATTTCGCTGACCAACTTTATCACCCAATCGATTTCCGCCTTAGCTGAAGCATCGACTTCAGCTTGCGGAACCGGCCACTGCGCGTGGATCAGGTCGTATTGCCGCGCACCCATTGCATGCCAAAGCTCCTCAGTGATGAACGGCATGAACGGATGGAGCATCACCAGAATCTGGTCGATCACCCAGCCCGCAACCCGCTTGGACTCCGCATCCATCTCGCCCTTTTCGCCTTCGACGAAGGCTGGCTTGATCAGCTCAAGATACCAGTCGCAGAACGTGCCCCAGGCGAAATGATAGATCGCATCGGCCATTTCGTCGTAGCGCAGGTCGGTGATCGCCTTGTCGAGCTTGGCGAGTGTTTCGACGACTTCGCCGATGATCCAACGATTGACCGCCAGTTCCGCCTTGGGCGCGTCCAGCAATTTCGAGGCGCCGATCCCGTTTGATTGGCAGAAACGTGCTGCATTCCAGAGCTTGGTCGCAAAATTGCGATAGCCCTCGACCCGCTTTTCATCGAGCTTGATGTCGCGGCCCTGGCTTTCCATCGCCGCCATCGTGAAGCGCAACGCGTCGGCGCCGAAGCGGT
>JANLQV010000445.1:0-1712 GCA_031368025.1 Sphingomonadales bacterium
GCGGGAGGCACTGGCGCTGGACGCAGACGACAGCATCGACCGCTGATCCCCGGCTCGTCCGGATCGATATTGCGGTCAGGGACGAGGCCGGGCGCCCGGCTGGTGTGCTCACTCTTGCACGGCCCGCCCAATGAATCGGCAGGCCAGCTTCAACCCCTTGCGGCATTCCGCCGAAACCGGCTTCAACCCTGCGAGGCGTTCCGCCGAACACGGCTTCACGCTTGTCGAAGTGGTTGTGGCGCTATTCATCTTTGCGCTGCTGGCAGCGGCCGGGGTCAGCTTGCTGTCCTTTGCTGTCAAGGCGCAAGCCGCTTCGGCCCGCGCGCTCGAGGATGTGTCGGGAGATCGCAGGCTCTCGGCCATTCTGATTTCCGATTTGGGGCAGGCGGTGCCGCGCGTTTCGCGTGATGCGACGGGCGCGCCACGTCCGGCGTTTCAAGCCAATCAGGACGAACTCCTCCTCGCCTATGTCCGGGGCGGTGCCACACCCCAGCATGTTGAAATCCGGCTGGAGAAGGGAACGCTCTTGCGGGCCGCCACGCCCTTTGTTGATGGCGCGGCGCCGGCTCAACCGCTGACGCTCGAAACGGGCGTTGAACGTGTTCAGCTCCGCTTCCGTGCCAAGACCGACTGGTTGGACAATTGGGATTCTGAACGGACCGATACATTGCCTCGGGCGATCGACCTGACCATCACCCGGCGCGGCCAAGCTCCGGTCAAGCGACTTTTCCTGGTCGGGACAGGCGAATGAGGGTGGCATCGCATGAGCGGGGGGCAGCACTGCTGACAGTGTTGATGCTCGTGGCCGTGATTGGCGTGATTGCCGCCGCTTCACTCGAACGGCTCAAGCTCCAGACCCATCTTTCGGGCAATATGGCCGCGATCGATCAGGCGCGGCACTATGCCTATGCTGGGGAGAGGATTGCCGCCGCGCGGATTAGCGATCTGAGCAGCGCTGATCGCTTGATCACATTGTCGGGCGAATGGCTTGATCAGGCGAAAGCGTTTCCAATCGACAATGGCGCTGCCACGGTAAAGGTCAGCGATGGCGGCAATTGTTTCAACCTCAATTCGCTGGTGACCCAATCGGACGAAGGCGAACGCTTGATCCGCCCGGTTGCGGTGCGCCAGTTTGAGGCCCTGATGACGATACTTGGCATCCAGCCGCGCACGGCAGGCGGAATTGCGCAGGCCGCGGCCGACTGGATCGACAGCGATACCAACCCACAAAGCGGTGGCGCAGAGGACGAAACCTATGCCAGGGCACCGATCCCTTATCGCACGGCCAATGCGCTGATGAGCGACGTACCGGAATTGCGGGCTGTGGCAGGCGTCGATCCGGCGATCTACGACCGGATCCGGCCGTGGGTCTGCGCGCTTCCGGTCGCCGAACTCTCCCCGCTCAATATCAACACGCTTCGCCACGACCAGGCTCCGCTGGTTATGATGCTTTTGCCGGACAAGCTCAGTTTGGCGTTCGCGCAAAGGATGATCGACGAACGCCCACCCACGGGCTATTCGGCAGTTGAGAATTTCTGGTCGAAACCGGCGTTGCGGGGAATCTCGCCGCCGCTTGAGGTAATGGCACAAACGCAAATCAGGACGCGCTGGTTTGCGCTCGAAATGCAGATTGAACTGGGTGGAGCGGAATTGAGCGAAACAGCTTTGATTGACGGCGCAATCAGCCCCGCAAAGATCGTGCGGCGAAGCTG
>JANLQV010000448.1:0-14389 GCA_031368025.1 Sphingomonadales bacterium
CGTTCGTTTGCATCTTTCAGTGCGAGATTGGTTCCGATCGATGGGTTGATCCCTCGAATTACGGTGGCAGCTTACATAACTCCTAGATAACATCGCTCAACCGCAAGATAGTCAGGCGCTTGGTCTGCCTCCTCAAAAGCCGGACGCCTTCCGCAGCGTCTCGTTGATCCGCGATTGCCAACCCTTCCCGGTTGCGCGGAAGCGGTCGATCACGTCTGCGTCGAGGCGCAGGGTGACCTGCTTCTTGGGTGCCTCGCCAAGCGGCGGGCGACCGATGGGGCGGACGCCGTCCTTCGTCAGGACGCCGGTGGCGGGGCGGACCAACTTGCCGCCGACGCGGATTTCGGCGGCGTCCCACATTTCCTCGGTCCATTCGGGAACATCGTCATCATCCCACTCGGGCGGCAAAATAATCTTTTTCGCGGTCATTGCACTTCCTCAACATCCGGCCCTCATGTGAGCTATGCGCCGGAGGCGGTGAATGGATGCAAGGGCGCGCGACTACTCCGCGGCAAGCCGCTCCTCACAAACCGTTTTCACAATTGCTTGCAACATCTCAACGCTCGACGTCGCCTCCGCCAACACTTCCTTCGTAATCCGGTAGTGCTTGGAATAGCGGGCCTCGACATAGGCGCGGCGGATGCGGTCGAAGGGGCGGCGGTCGTTGCGGGTTTTTCGGGGCCATGCCTCGATCAGGCGCGGGTCGAGGCCTTCGGCCATTGCGCGGAGCTTGTCGATCTTATGGAGTTGGGGACTGGGTCCCGGCCTTCGCCGGGATGACGGGGTTTGGGGGCGCAACGAAGCAACCCGGCTACCCCGTCTTGCGCGGCCTTCCGCCCTTTGCGCCGTTGATCCGGGCGGCTGCGGCCTTGGCGGGTGAGGCCGTGCGGCCGGCGCGCGCGGCCATCCATTTGGCGGTACCGAATACGCCGTTCACCAACCCGGGCACCGAGAAATCGACATCGAGCGTTTCCCAGTGAAGGCCAAAACCCGCGCCGAGGATTTCGACCTCGGCCAGTTCGGCCTCGCTCGCCGTATCGAGCCCCTGGACGAGGCGCGGCGGGAACGCGAAGGTTGCGCCGTTGGTCAGATCGACAATGATCCGCTGAGACTTCGCATCATAGTGCGCCGCCGAGGCATGCGGCTGCGTTTCAAGGATGATCCGGCCGCGTTCCTCTGCGGCTTCGACCTGACTGTCCGACCAATGCGTTTCCATTTCGATCAACTCCCGTGAACCCTGTCACAATCGGCGAGGAATTCCTCCTGCCTTTCCAGAACCACATCCATTGCGCATAGACATGAACGTGGGCGGGCTCATGATCGTCCGTCAATATCGCGAACCGGAAACCAAACAGACGATACACGACAATCACGATTTGCCAATAACCTATCGAGATAGGTATTTCAACGCATCACCAAATACGCTGTGCAAAATCGTGACACACGTTGATCGAGTCGCCGCTAAAACCGGATCATCACTGCCTCCGCCAGACGCGGCGAGATTGAGTGGACGAGTTTGAGCAGTTTGACTTGCCCGACATTGGCCTCGGGGCGATCATGCTCGATGGCATCGACGATCTGGCGGGCGCAGGCTTCGGGGCTCATCTTGCTGCCGGCGCGGCTTGCGGTCATCGCGGTTTCGACGACCGGGGGCAGCGCTTCGATCACGTTCACCTTCGTCTCACGCAATTGATAGCGGATCGCCTTGGTGAAGCTCCTGAGCCCAGCCTTGGTCGCGCAATAGACCGGCCCGCCCGCGCGCGGCGCGATGGCAAGGCCCGACGTTACATTGACGAGCGCCGCGACTGGCCGCGCCTTCAATTGGGGAACCAGAAGCGCTGCCAGATGAATCGGCGCGTTGAGGTTAAGAAAGATCGTCCGGTCGGTGACATCAAGGTCGATGGGTTGGGTGAGGTCATAGTCGGACCCCGCGCCCGCATTGTTGACCACGATATCGAGGACACGTGCCTTCATCTGGTCGGCAAGCGCCGTCACGCCCGCGCTGGATGACAGATCGGCCTGGATCGCCTCAAACCCCTGTGCCCGGGCCTGATCGAGCAGCTCAGCCCGCCGCCCGCAGACAATCACGGTGGCACCTTTGGTTTTGAGCAGGCGCGCGATCCACAGGCCGATGCCATCGGTCCCGCCTGTCACCAGCGCCAGTTTTCCATCAATCTGCATCGTTTTTATCCTTCATCTCCATAGATTGCGACATCGTTCCGGCCCGCGCTATCGGCCATCCCGCGATACATGCCCGGCGTGTTGAAGCTCCATCCGGCCTGCCCGTCGGGTGCGATGACGATGACCCCGCCGGTCCCGCCCAATGCCTTGACTTCGGCCATCACCGCGTCAGCCGCAGGCAGCATCTTTTCGCCCGTCAGCCGGACACGCGCGCAGATTTCATGGGCAACGCCTTCGCGGATGAAAAACTCCCCGGCGCCTGTTGCCGAAACGGCGCAGGCGCGATCATCAGCATAGGTTCCCGCGCCGATCAGGGGCGAATCGCCGATCCGGCCCCAGCGCTTTCCGGTCAGCCCGCCGGTGGATGTTGCGGCGGCCACATGGCCCGCCTGATCGAGCGCAACCGCCCCAACCGTCCCATACTTCATGTCCACATCGTACCAGCCGACTTTCTTGGCCTTCAGTTCCTCAAGCTGGCGGCGACGTTCGGACGTTTCGAAATAGGCTTGGTCTGCCAGATCGAGTTGTTCCTCTGTCACAAACTCATCGGCACCCGGCCCGGAGAGCATGACATGCGGGCTGGCCTCCATCACGCGCCGCGCGGCACGGACCGGATTGCGCGCCACGGTTGTCCCGGCGATTGCACCGGCGTTGCGCGATTGACCGTCCATGATTGCGGCGTCGAGGGAAATACCGCCTTCATAAGTCAGCACCGCGCCGCGCCCGGCGTTGAAGTGCGGATCGTTTTCCAGGGCCATAACAGCGGCTTCCACTGCATCCAGCGCCGAACCGCCGGTCCGCAACAGGCCCGCCCCGGCCTCAAGTGCAACATGCAGCGCGTCCCGGGTCATCCCGTCCTGTTCGGACGTCAGCTTTGTGCGATCCATAGCGCCTGCCCCGCCATGAATGACGATCGACCATTTGGGCGGTGATGCGGCACGATCCATAGTGGACTCTGATCTTCTAGAACCGCATGGCCAGCGTCACGCCGCCGCCCGCGCTGTCACCCCAGGGCACGACCATCGCTGTGCGATCGGGCCGGTCGCGCGTGATCAGGAATCCGGCGGTGGTGCCGATGGCGGCACCCGCGACGACGTCATACCAGTGATGCTTGTCCGCCTTGACGCGTGCCACGCCAACAAGTGTCGCAACCACCAGCGCGGGAATGCCAACCGATTGGCCCTGCCGGTTGTAGAGGCTGGACGCTGCGGCGAAGGCCATGCTAGTGTGGCCGGAGGGAAAGCTCTTGCGATCGCTGCCATCGGGGCGAAGTTCGGGAAACGTTTCTTTCAGACCGAATGTGACAAGCTGTGCCGCGACAATGGCCCCCCCGGCCTGCAAGGCGCCATTGGTGTCATGCCTGACCAGCGGCAGGCCAATCGCTACCGCAGCCAGGCCATAGGCACCAATGTCGCTGAGTGTCGCATAAGTCTTTTCGCCCTTGGCAAAAGCCGCGCCGGGCAATGCGATGGCCAGCAGCGCAAAGATGATTGAGAATCTTGCAACAAGACGGTTCATGACGGACGAACTCCCCTGCTGGTTGCGCCAACCCAAGGGGTGACACAGCGCCGTCGCATGTGCAAGAGGCGCAGATCATGACCGATTATCGCCCCGCCACACCCCACGATGCACCCGCCCTCGCAGAGCTGGGCCGCACCAGTTTCATTGACGCCTTCGGGCATCTCTACAGCGCGGACAATCTCAACCGCTTCCTCGAACAGACCTATGCGGAGGCTATTGTCAAAGCCGAACTTGCCAATCCGTTGCGGCTGTTTCGGATTGCGGAGAAGGATGGATCGATGCTTGGCTATTGCAAGCTCGGGCTGGATGTCACGCTCGATCATGACCCCGCTGGCCGACGCGTCATGGAACTGAAGCAGCTCTATTTGCGCGGCAGGCAGACCGGCAGCGGAATTGGTGCGGCATTGATGGAATGGGCATTGGACGAAGCGAAGTCACACGAAGTCGACGACGTGATCCTCAGCGTCTGGAGCGAAAATCACGGCGCGCAACGATTCTATGCGCGATATGGATTTGAAAAAATCGGCGATACGGTGTTCATGGTCGGCGATCATCGTGACGAGGAATATTTGATGGGTTTGCGGCTTAACCAAACGGCCCGGTAAAGGCCATTTGCCCCGCCCCCTCACCCAGACTATAAGCCCGGCCATGTCCTCAATCCGTCCCTGGCGCGATATCGCGCGCCGCACCTCGCGCCAGATCATGGTCGGCAATGTTCCGGTCGGCGGTGATGCCCCGATCAGCGTGCAGACCATGACCAACACGCTGACATCCGACCCAAAGGCGACGATCGACCAGATCCGTCGTTGCGAGGAGGCGGGCGTGGATATTATCCGGGTTTCCTGCCCCGATGTCGCGTCGACCGCGGCGCTCAAACAGATCGTCCGTGCCTCGCGCGTGCCGATCGTGGCCGACATTCATTTTCACTACAAACGCGCACTTGAAGCAGCGGACGCCGGGGCGGCGTGCCTGCGGATCAATCCCGGCAATATTGGTTCGGCCGAACGGGTGAAGGAAGTGGTCAACGCGGCCAAGGCCAATGGCTGTTCGATCCGGATTGGCGTCAATGGCGGAAGCCTCGAAAAGGACTTGCTGGAAAAATATGGTGAGCCCTGCCCCGAAGCGCTGGTCGAAAGCGCGCTCGATCATATCCGGCTGCTACAGGATCATGATTTCCACGAATATAAGGTCGCAGTGAAGGCAAGCGACCATTTCCTTGCTGTCGCGGCTTATCATCAACTCGCCGAGACGGTAGATTGCCCGCTCCATCTCGGGATTACCGAGGCGGGCGGGCAGCGCGGCGGCACGGTCAAGAGCGCCATCGGCATCGGTGCGCTCCTCTGGGCCGGGATCGGCGATACGATCCGAGTGTCGCTTTCGGCCGAGCCGGAAGAAGAAGTCCGGGTCGGTTACGAGATTCTCAAGTCGCTGGGCCTCAGGACGCGCGGCGTCCGCGTTGTCTCATGCCCGTCATGCGCGCGGCAGGGTTTCGACGTGATCCGCACCGTCCAGACGCTTGAGGAACGGCTCCAGCATATCCACACGCCGATTTCGCTCTCGGTGCTGGGCTGCGTCGTCAATGGCCCTGGTGAGGCGCGTGAAACCGATATCGGGCTGACCGGCGGCGGCAACGGCAAGCATATGGTCTATCTCTCCGGCGTCACGGATCATCACGTTCAGGACGAGGGGATGATTGACCATATCGTGAAGCTGGTCGAAGCGAAGGCGGCGGAGATGGCAGCAGAGGTTGAAGCCAAAGCGGCATAGAATGGCGTGGCTTTTCCGCGATTTGGGAACGGATTTTCACTTTTCTCTAACGCGAATGGGTTAGGATAGCGTGATGTCGATCAAGCCGTTTGCCTTTGTCGTTGGAATCGGACTTGTCCTCGGCGCCCTGATTCCGACGGGCCAGAAGTCGACAACGCCAGTGGCGGTTTTGCCCGAGCCTGTTGTCAAAAAACCGAAAGTAGCGGCGGCACTGGCAGCACCACTCGATATCGTCCTGACGCGCAGCCAGAACGGCCATTTCTTTGCCGATCTCGACGTGAACGGACAGACGATCCACTTTCTCGTCGATACCGGGACAAGTTCCATCGCACTATCTGCCGCCGATGCGCGCACGCTGGGTTTCACCTGGACCGAACAGGACCTCAAGCCCGTCGGCCGCGGCGTATCCGGCCCGGTCAACGGCAAGTTCGTGAAGCTTCACCATATGCAACTGGGCGGCAAGGAAGCCTGGGACATGGAGGCCGCGATCATCCCCGAAGGCCTTGAAGTCTCGCTGCTCGGGCAGAGTTTCCTGTCGCAGATCGGCTCAGTGAAGATGAGCGGAGACCAGATGGTGCTGCGTTAGGTCTTGCGGAACGTCGGAAGGTCCCATATTAAACAATAGGACCTGAAAGGTATATAATGACCTATCATGCAAAGATCATCGCTGGCGGCAAGATCGTCATTCCGGCCGAGTTGCGCAGGGCGCTGGGCTTCAAGGACGGTGATTCCATCGTGATAGAGCGTGAAGGCGATACGCTGGTGCTCAAAACCTACGCGCAAGTTGTGCGCGAAGTGCAGCAGGCATTCAAGGCCATGATCAAGGAACCTTTTTCGGTCGATGATTTCATCGCAGAGCGCCGTGCGGAGGCAGAGAAAGAGTGAACTTTGTCGTCGACGCTTCGGCATTGCTTGCGGTTATTCTTGAAGAACCCGGAGCAGATACGGCCTTTTCACTCATGCGCGATTCGGAAATGTCGGCGATCAATCTGAGTGAGGTGTATGCGAAACTGATCAGTCAGGGAGTGACGCTTCCGGATGCGCAGGGCCAAGCAGCGCGATTCGAACTCACGATATGCGAATTTGGCGAACTTCACGCTGCCAAGACTGCAGCACTTCGCCCTTTCACGCGACATCTCGGTCTATCATTCGGTGACCGCGCCTGCCTCGCCCAAGCCGAACTGAGCAATTTACCCGTCCTTACAGCGGACAAGGAATGGGCTAAACTCGATCTCGGTATCGACATCCGGCTGATCAGATAGGATTGCATCATGATCCCTATTTCCCTCAATGGCCGCACTGCCATTGTCACAGGCGCCTCCCGGGGCATTGGGCGCGGCATTGCGCTGGCGCTGGCTCGGGCCGGTGCCGATGTCGCCGTCAATTATCGGCGCGAGGCTGACGCGGCTGCTGAAGTGGTGGCCGAGATCGCGGCTATCGGGCGCAAGGCAAAGGCCTATCACGCACCGGTGGATGATTTTGACGCATGCGCAGCGATGGTCGAGGCGGTCGCAACGGATTTCGGAGGCATTTCCATCCTGATCAACAACGCGGGCATCGCCAGCCGGGGGCAAACGGTCGCAGACACTGACCCTGCGGAGATGGAGCGCGTGATGCGTGTCCATGCCTTTGCCCCGCATTACATGTCGAAGCTTGCGATCCCGCACCTTCGCAAACATGAGCGTAGCGATATCATCATGATCTCAAGCGTTGCCACGCTCAGCCATTCGGCCAATGGCGCGCCCTATAATATGGGCAAGGCAGCCTGCGAAGCATTGGCTCTGACGCTTGCCAAGGAGGAGCGCGCGAATGGCGTTCGGGTCAACATCGTCGCGCCGAGCCTGACCGTTTCAGATATGGGCGACCGACTGGCCAAGGCCATCGCAGGCGTGGACGACATTCATCAACTCGATGGCCAATTCCCCTTTGGTCGCGTTCCGACCCCGAACGACGTGGCGTCGGCAGTCCTCTGGCTGGTGTCCGATGCCAATACTTATGCTTCTGGCCAGAAAATCAACATTGATGGTGGCGCAGCAGGAACGCTCCGCTAAGGGCCTCGCATGTCGCGAAACGCTCCCGCATCCACGACCATTCCGCTCGCCGTGGCGACGCTGGGGATCGCTGCCTTCTCGGTGATGGACGTCGTAATGAAAGGGCTGTCGATCAGCCTGGGGGCGTATAATGCCATGTTGTGGCGCATGATTGCCGGAATGATGATCGGAGCGGTGCTGTTCTTTGGCACGCGCGCGCCTTGGCCTGCGGGTTCGACCTTCAAGCTCCACCTTTTGCGAGGCTCGATTGCCGCGATCATGGCGCTGAGCTTCTTCTGGGGGCTGGCGCGGGTGCCGCTTGCGGAAGCAATCGCGCTTTCCTTCATCGCACCGCTGATCACGCTTTACCTTGCCGCTGTCATGCTGGGAGAAAAAATCAGCCGGGCGGCGATTCTGGCGACCTTAATGGGATTTGCAGGCGTCCTCGTCATCCTTTCGGCACGTGCCACTGGCGAATACCGCCCCGAAATCCTCAAGGGGATCGGCGCAATCCTGTTTTCTGCGGTGCTCTACGCTTATAATCTCGTGCTCCAGCGCAAACAGGCACAACTCGCCTCACCCATCGAAATTGTCTTTTTCCAGAATCTGACTGCCGGATCGGTACTGATGCTTGCAGCGCCCTGGCTGGCCGTCGTTCCGGACGTTTCGCATGCGCCCGCCATTTTGGGTTCGACGATGTTGGCAATCATCGCTTTGCTCCTTCTGTCCTGGGCCTATGCGCGGGCGGAAGCGCAGGTTCTGGTGCCGGTCGAATATACCGCCTTCATCTGGGCGGCGCTGTTCGGCTGGGTCTACTATAATGAAGCTGTGACGATCACGACCTTTATCGGGACCGGGCTGATCGTTGCCGGCTGCATCATCGCCGCGCGGCAAAAGCCGGGGGCGGCACCCGAACATATCGAAGCCGCAGCATTATGAGTGGCGTCCAGAAGCAGGGTCTTCCGCTTTCCCATCTCGCGCTGGCGGTTGCGGTGATGGCTGTCTGGGGCAGCAACTTCGTCGTGATCAAGACGGCACTCCTCCATTTGTCGCCCCTGTTGCTCGCAGCCCTTCGCTTCTTGTTTGCCTTCTTCCCGCTTGCGCTCTTCCTGAAGCGACCTTCCGTTTCGATCGGCAATCTCGCTGCCTATGGCCTGCTGATCGGCGTTGGTCAGTTCGGGCTGCTGTTCATCGCAATGCGGCATGACATCACCCCCGGTCTTGCGTCGCTTGTTGTGCAGGTCCAGGTGTTTTTCACCATTGGCCTGTCGATGCGGCTGACTGGCGAGCATGTTCATCGCTACCAGCTCGTCGCGCTGCTGCTTGCCGTCATTGGCCTCGGAGTCATCGCAACGCACGCTCAGGGCAGCGCGACCTTGCTGGGTCTGGCTCTGGTCATTGGCGCAGCGCTGAGCTGGGCGGGTGGCAATATTGTTTCGCGTTCTGCAGGACCGGTCAACATGCTGTCCTATGTCGTCTGGGCGAGCCTGTTTGCTGTGCCGCCGTTATTCCTTTTGTCGTTCCTGTTCGAAGGCTGGCCTGCGATGATCGCAGGCGTCCGCAATGCCGACGCCCTAACCTGGGCGGCGGTGCTGTGGCAGTCGGTTGGAAACACGATGTTTGGCTACGCCGCTTGGGGCTGGCTGCTGGCACGACACCCCGCAGCAACGGTCTCTCCGCTGGCATTGATGGTGCCGGTATTCGGGATGGGGGCATCGGCGATGGTCCTGGGCGAGCCGCTTCAGGACTGGAAAATCCTCGCCGCCGCGCTGGTGATGTCCGGGCTGGCGATCGGCTTGCTCTGGCCGCGAATAGTGGCAAGGCTGACCCGCTCATGACGATTTCCATTCGCCCTGCCAATCGAGACGATGTCGAACTGATTTATGGCTTCATCTGCGCGTTATCCGAATATGAAAAGCTCCGTCATGAAGTCCGCGCGGATACCACGATGCTTGGTGAGCATCTGTTTGGTGCGCATCCGATGGCCGAAGTCCTGATCGGTGAAATCGACGGGTTGCCGCGCGGCTTCGCGCTGTTTTTCCACAATTTTTCGACGTTCGAAGGAAAGCCGGGCCTTTACCTTGAGGATCTTTTTGTCGAACCGGACACACGGGGATCGGGGCTTGGCAAGGCGCTCCTTTCCCAACTCGCCGCGTTGGCGCTTGAGCGCGGCTGCGCGCGGCTCGAATGGTCAGTGCTCGATTGGAACGAACCAGCGATTGCCTTTTACCGTTCAATCGGGGCAAGGCCGATGGATGAATGGACGGTGCAACGCCTCGACGGCGCGGCTCTCAAGCAGCTGGCAGGACGATGATCAGGAACCCGGAGAATTGCGAAACCATGACCGACGTGCGCGCTGGGGTGGATGATGTCGATAACAAGCTGATGGAACTGCTGGCGCGCCGTTTTGCCTATATGGCCGCTGCCGCCCGGATCAAGAGCGACCGGAACATGGTGCGCGATGAAGACCGCAAGGCGCAAGTGATCGCGAATGTCAGGCAATGTGCGGGCGCGCTGGGCGTTCCGGAACGGCTTGTCGCCGCGCTATGGGAATTACTTGTCGAAACGTCGATCAGCTACGAAATGCAGTTGTTTGACGAAAAGTCATCGGTATCAAACGAGCGCAGCTTCGGCTAATAGCACTACTGTTTCGTCCACTGCGGTGATCATCGCCATATGTCCCGTTGCGATGCGGCGCGCAGTCCATTGGGGGCCATAAACTCCTGCCACGACATCCGCATGATGCGCAACAAATGCTGTGCCTGGCATCGGCGGGTCATCGCAGACGATATAGGTCGATGGAATTTGAGGGCGTCCGCGGCTGAGTGGCAAGGGCTCGATGAAGCTCGACAGGGGGTGTTCGGTTGCATTCCGCAAATCCCAATCCCGCAATGCAGGCGATGCCAAATGGAGCCCGAGCATCTCAGCGGGCGGACAGGCCATCCATTCGCCATCGGGTGCCTGTGAACCAAGGGCTTTGATCAATCGCGCATGACCCGCCGGATCGCTCCCCGGCGCGCTTGAAACGAGCGACTCCCCGTCGTCGGGGACGATCGCATCGAGATAGACAAGCCGCTTGATCCGCTCCGGCATGCGGTCCGCAACGCCGGTAATGACCATTCCTCCAAAACTGTGGCCGACCAGCGTGATATCCCGCAACTCTTCGAGTTCGATCACCGCAGCCACATCCGCGATAAACGTGCTGAGCCCCGAATAGGCCGCACGCAAATGCTTGCGTTCGCCCAGACCGGTCAGCGTTGGCGTAAACACCAGCGCACCGCGTGCGCGAAGCGCGACGGCGACATCGCGCCAACACCAGCCACCGTGCCACGCCCCATGCACAAGGACAAAGGTCTGGCTGGAAAGATCGTTCATGCAGGCTTGCGGATAGCCAGGATGATGTTTGTCAGGATGAGGATGAGCCATGCAACGGCACTGCCCTGCAAAAGCCAGTCGCGATGCGTGAAGAGCCCGACCAATGACCAGAGTCCGCCGATCATGATGACCGCACCTGCAGGCTTGCGCCAGCCAGACCTTTGCACGTGAAGCCAGCCGACCAGCATGATGACGAGCGCAAGCAACCCGAATTTGATCCGCACCGCAGGGATCAGCAAGTCGATCGTCGATTGCGTTCCGGGCAGATCATCAAGGATACGAAAGAGCTGGAGTCCCTCGAACTGGTCGCAAAGCGCTGCGACCAGCGTCAACCCAATCCCGATGCCAGTGATCCGCAATGCTGCAGTTCCGCCTTCGGTCCGCAGACCAATCAGTGAAAGGATCAGAAAGGACGTATAGGTGGGGATAAAGCCCAAGGCGTCGAGCCAGAGGCCGTGGCGCTGCGCCACGACATGTTCGGCGCGGCAATGATCGGGGAAGAGGATCGCAACCTCGGAAGGGGCTTTTACGAATTCGAAATTGAGGATCGCATCGCCAGGCAGGCCGCACGCATGGATTCCCGGAATTTGGCCAAAGCCAAAGCTGATCGCCAATGCCACAAGCCCGGCAAGCGCGGCCCATCGCCAGATCGTCATACGCCCTCCTTCTTGGCCCTTTCGATGCACTCGACGATGATGCGCTTCGCCGTTTCGACATCGCCCCAGCCTTTCAACTTGGCCCATTTGCCGGGTTCCAGATCCTTGTAGTGCTGAAAGAAATGCTCGATCTGCTGCATCACGATGGGCGGCAGATCATCATGCCCGCCAATTTCCGAATAATAGGGAAAGGTCGTATCAACCGGCACGGTGATCAGTTTTTCATCGCCGCCCTTGTCATCCTCCATCAGCAACACGCCAACCGGCCGCACGCGAATGACTGCGCCCGGAATGATCGGCGAGCGCGCGATGACCAACGCGTCGAGCGGGTCGCCGTCTTCGCCCAGCGTGTGCGGCACGAAACCGTAATTGGCGGGATATCGCATCGACGTGTGCAGGATGCGATCGACAAACAGGGCACCTGACGCCTTGTCGAGTTCATATTTCACCGGCTCTCCGCCGATGGGCACTTCGATCATGACGTTGATGCTGTCGGGCGGATTGTCACCGGCGGGAATAAGATCGATTCTCATGAGGGTCGTCGTAAACCGTTTCCGCTGGCTTTGGCACGCAAAAGACGCAGTATCGCTCATCTCCCATTCTGATCGATCGAAGGATGGCCATTTCAGCGTGTCGAAGCTGGCAGAAACGGTTTACTAAGCGTCGATCTTTCGTCCGTCCCAAGCAATCAGGTGTCCGGAATCTTCTGTTCGGAGTTGTGTGACAACCGATAACAAATGCCGCGCTGCGTATTGCGGTGTGAAGAGATTTTCGGGCGCGACCCGACGCTGGAAGGGCTCGGAAAGGCCGGTATCGACGGTACCCGGATGCAGTGTGACGGCGATGGCATGTGGGTTGCGCGCGCTTAGCTCTAACGCGAAGTTTCGCACGATCATATTGAGCGCGGCCTTGGAAGCACGATAAGCATGCCAACCGCCAAGCCGGTTGTCGCTGATTGATCCAACCCGGGCAGAGAGCGCAGCAAAGACGCTGCATTCATTCGAGGCCAAAAGAGGCAGGAAATGTTTGCCGATAAGGGCCGGTCCTGTCGCGTTGATCGCAAACGCACGCTCATAGGCGCGGGGATTCTGCATACGCCACGATTTTTCCGGCTGAAAGTCTGGCCCGTCATGCAGGATGCCTGTCGCGACGAAAACGAGATGCAGAGGCCCATCCCGGGCAATCAATTCAGCAGCTTCGGCGATACTGTTTTCGTCTTCGAGATCGAAACAAAATGCCGTTTCATCCAACCCTGAATTTGGGTCAGGCTTCCGCGCGCCCGAATAAACATGCCCGATACTTGAGTCTTCCTTCAAAAGCTCCACCAACGCGCGACCGATCCCGCCCGAAGCGCCGAAGACGCAGGCGCGCCGGGTTCCCGGCCGACGGTCAGCCATCAGTCAATTGACCCACAAAGCTGAATGTCCAGGCGTCAATTTACCCAGCTCGCGCAAGGGAAACCATCAAAACGACCATGATGATCGCAGCACCTTGGAAAAGGAGGCGGTTTGTCATCATCTTGTTTTGTTGAAGACTGGATGCGCTCACTCCGGTGCCCTGATTTTTGAGATCAATTTCAGTTGCCTTCAAAAAGGCCACAAGCCCGCGGATCAGAGATACTGCGGCGCCTATGGCGAGCAGAATTATGATGATGGCGAAGAATGTCGTCATGCTGTTGCTATTCCTTTTCGTCACGCTCGCGCAGCCGTGAAAATTGCGCACCAGCTCAACACCAATCAAAAATGGGGATGATCAGCAATCCGCTGCGTTTTTCCCAGGGGCCCGCTCCGGGAGGGGGAGGGAGGGGCGCCTGGGATTTTTTAGTTAGGCAAGCTTCACGAGGCTGTCGACATCACCTTTGGTATAGGACGCGCGGACATTTTGCGGCGGCGTTGTGACGCCTAGAGCCCAGCCTCGACCGCGATCCGAATCGCATCGGCGGTCGTCTGCACCCCGAGCCGCTGCATCAGGAGCGCACGGTGCATTTTGACCGTCTGTTCGCTGAGGCCCAGCGTGAACGCGATCTGCTTGTTCAGATGGCCCGTCGCCATTTGCTCCAGCACCTCGCGCTGGCGGGGAGTCAAGGCCTTTACCAGCATCGCCGCCGCCATGCGACGGTTTGAATTTGGGCTTGGCGCGTCTGCTTCCAGTTCCACCTGAGACCCGAGGAAAAATTCCAACTCACCCTTCTCGTCGAATATCGGCGCAACCAGGACGGCGTTGCGAAACGGGGTGCCATCGCGTTTGTAGTTCAATATCTCAACCAGGACCGGCCTGTGCTTGCGCACGCCGCCTCGGATCGTCTCTGTGAGCCAGGGCTCTGTCGCAGGGCCTGCCAGAAACCGGCAATTGCGTCCGACGATTTCATCCTCGGCGTAACCCGTCAGTTCGATGAACGACGCGTTGCACGCCACGATGGGGTTATCCTTGAGACGAGGGTTACTGATCACGGACGCGATTGGGCTGCCTGCAATAAGCGCTGTCAAACGCGCAGTGACGCCACTCGTCTGGGCCAATATCGTCCCTTAGCTCAATCTGTTCGAGAGATGCACAGCCTAACATGTCACCGCGCGGGTTCAACCCCATGTTGAGGCCAACACATTATTCGTCGGTGTCGTTACGCGTCTGCAGCCGTCTTGTGAGCCAAAATCTCTCAAACCCTACAAGAATGCGAGCAGCCAGGTCAAAGCGCCAAGGCCAACCGAAAGAATGATCCGTAACCGCAAACTATCGCCCGTTATCAGGCCCATAGCCCAAAATTTGCAGTCAATGATCGCCGAAGCGATCAGCGCAGTTCCAAGAACCGCCAGCGATGGCCAAGGCCAGAGCGCCCCTATCATCCACGGAACACCCGTTGCC
>JANLQV010000454.1:0-12843 GCA_031368025.1 Sphingomonadales bacterium
CGGTCCCTCAAACGCCCGTCGTTTCCGTGACGCGCGTGACGGAGCGGGGCGCCGCATGCTAGATCTTGGCTAGTGGTCGCCCCTCTGTTCACGCGTCGTTTTCTCGTCGTCGCAGGCAAGGGCGACACCGCGACGAAATCCGTCACGATCAACGGTCAAACGCTCGTCATCAAGGGCAATGACGATAAATCGGTTTCGCTCCTTGCCGCAGATGGCAGCGAAGCCCGCAAGTTTGTGGAAGGCACATTCAAGTCGGACGGGGAACGATCACCGCTTTTCGTCCTGCTTCTGCTTCTGGGTCTTTCGACGGTCACCATCGGCAACGGCTTTTTCAAACCCAACATCTCGACCATCGTCGGATCGCTCTATCAGGATGGGGATCGCCGACGCGATGCCGGGTTCACGATGTTTTACATGGGGATCAACCTTGGTTCGCTCATTTCGCAATTCTTCTGCCCGATCCTTGCCCAATATGTAGGCTTCTGGGCTGGCTTTGGACTGGCGGCAGTCGGGATGGGCTGCTCCTGGCTGCTGTTCCAGTTCGATGGCGGGCGACTCAAAGGCTATGGAGAGCGACCGGCGGGCGCCGATGCCAGCAAGGACTGGTATATCTATGGCGGCGCGTTGGCGACGATTCCCCTGTTCTGGTTCCTGTTCTCGAACCTGATGAACTATGTGAAGCCCGCTGCTGGCACCGGCATTATTGGTTACGTCCTTGGCCTGCCGATCATGGGCAAGGCGCTGTTCCTAACTTTCCTCATCGGCGTTCCGCTTATCCTCGTCTGGTCCTGGATCAAGGGATCAAGGCAGGAGTTCCAGATGATGGTTGCGGCGATGGTGCTGATCATTTTCAACGTTGTGTTCTGGACCTTGTTTGAACAGGCCGGATCATCGCTGACGTTGTTTGCAGAACGCAACACCGTTCTTGAAATCGGCTGGACCGCGCCGCTTTTTGCAATGTTCCGGGCCTATCAGTTCACCTATTATTTGGTGGCCGCCGGATTGTCGTTCGGGATTGCATGGCTTGCGTGGTGGTTTTTTTCCAAGGGTGAGGAAGCATCGACCAAGCGTAACATGATGATCGGATTCGGCGTCGTTGGGCTGCTTTCGATTTTGGGCCTGAGCACGATCAAGTCGGGTTTGATTGAACAGTCCGTCTATCTGATGCCTGCGGGCCAAACGCAGATTTTCAATGCATTGTTCATCGTCATTCTTGCCCCGATTTTCAGCGTTTTCTGGGGCGTGTTGTCCCGGCGCGGCCTTGAACCTTCGATCCCGATCAAATTCGCCATTGCCCTGATGGGTGTTGGCGCAGGCTTCCTCTTCCTTGTCTGGGGTGCGGGATTTGCCGGGGCTGACTTCAAGGTTGGCATGGTCTGGCTCGCAGGGCTTTATCTGATCCACTCGGTCGCGGAACTGTGCATCTCGCCTGTCGGCCTCAGCATGATTACCAAGCTCTCCATCGCCCGCATTGTGGGCATGATGATGGGAGTCTGGTTCCTCTCAATCTCCGTCGCGCAATATTTCGCCGGGATGGTCGCGCAGATTGCCAGCGTCGAAACGGTCGGCGGGCAGGTGACCAATTTGAAGGTCAGCCTTGATACCTATATCGGCGTATTCACCACTATCGGCTGGGTCTCGATCGGTATCGGCGTGCTCCTGCTGGTTGTTTCTTTCCCGCTCAAATATCTCATGCACGGGGTGAAATAGCATGCGTGCAAGCTGGGTCATGATTGCCGCGCTGCTGGCGGGGTGCACGGCTGGTTCAGGGGTAGCGCCCGTAAAGATGGCGGATAAGGCCGTGCCTGCGAAGGTCAATGCCGACCCCTACCCCTCAACCTATAAAGCCTATCCCGGCGTGCCGACCCTGGTCCGTAACGTCACCATCTACGATGGCGAAGGCGGACGGATCGAGCATGGTTCGGTGCTGTTTGCCGGGGGCAAGGTCGTTTCGGTCGGTGGGCCGCTTGCCGATATTGCAGCCCCGGCGGGAACGGTCATGCTCGACGGCACCGGCAAATGGGTGACGCCGGGGATCATCGACGTCCATTCGCATCTGGGCGACTATCCCTCTCCGGCCGTCGATGCCAATTCCGACGGGAATGAGGCAACCGGCCCGGTGCGCTCCGAAGTCTGGGCTGAACACAGCGTCTGGCCTCAGGATCCCGGGTTCAGCCGCGCGCTTGTCAATGGCGGGATCACGACGCTCCAGATCCTGCCGGGCTCGGCAAATTTGTTTGGCGGGCGCTCGGTCGTTCTGAAAAACGTCTATGCCCGGACGGTGCAGGGGATGAAGTTTCCCGGTGCGCCCTATGGCCTCAAAATGGCGTGCGGCGAAAACCCCAAGCGGGTTTACGGAAGCCGCAACCAGCTCCCGTCTACCCGGATGGGCAATATGGCAGTCAATCGCCAGACCTGGATCAGGGCGACTGAATATAAGCGGAAGCTCGACAAGGGTGAGACAGTGCCCCGCGATCTCCAGCTTGAAACATTGGCCGGGGTGCTGTCGGGCGATATCCTTGTCCACAACCATTGCTACCGCGCGGACGAGATGGCGCAAGTGATCGATATGGCGAAGGAGTTTGGCTACAAGATTTCGACCTTCCATCACGCGGTTGAGGCCTATAAGATCGCCGACCTGCTCAAGGAAAACGGGATTTGCGCGGCGATGTGGGCCGACTGGTGGGGTTTCAAGATGGAATCCTACGACGCAATCAACGAGAACATCCCGCTGGTCG
Organism: Sphingomonadales bacterium; assembly: GCA_031368025.1. GTDB lineage: Bacteria > Pseudomonadota > Alphaproteobacteria > Sphingomonadales > Sphingomonadaceae > Aquisediminimonas. The sequence continues at coordinate 2,739 of JANLQV010000454.1, forward strand.
CCCAAGCAGGTGCCTGCGCTATCGTGCATTCGGACGATCCCAACGGTATCCAGCGGCTCTATCAGGAAGCCGCCAAAGCGTTGGCGGACGGGCGCCGGATGGGGATCAACATCGCTGACGAAGTGGCCTGGGAATGGTTGAGCTACAACCCGGCCAAGGCGCTGGGAATTGCCGATAAGACCGGCAGCCTGAAAGTTGGAAAAATGGCGGACGTCGTGCTTTGGAACGGCAATCCGCTATCGGTCTATACAAGGCCCGAGAAAGTCTGGATCGACGGGGCGTTGATGTATGATGCGAACGATCCCAAACGGCATCCCGTCAGCGATTTCGAGCTGGGCCAACCGGGTGAGGGAGACACGAAATGAAGCGTCTCCTCCTTCCGCTCCTCGCCCTGATTTCTGCGCCCGCACCTGCGCAGACAGTCGCCATAACGGGTGGCAAGGTCGTTATCGGTGACGGCAGCGCGCCGATTGACGGCGGCACCGTGGTCATCAGCAATGGTCGCATTATGGCCGCTGGTCGCAATGTGGCGGTTCCAGCGGGCACGCAACGGATCGATGCCACCGGAAAATGGGTGACTCCGGGGATCGTCGCCGGTTTCTCGCGCATCGGGCTGGCGGGGGTTGATGCGGTCGATGAAAGCAATGACTCCTCGGCGAAAGCCACGCCGTTCTCGGCGGCACTCGATATTGCGCTAGCGGTTAATCCCGATGTCGAAGCCATTTCAGTCAACCGCGCGGCAGGCGTGACCCGCGCTGTCGTCTCGCCAGAAGCTGGAAATGCGATCTTTGCGGGGCAAGGCGCGGTCATCGACACCGGTGCCGATCCCGATGCCATCACACGCGCCAAGGCGTTCCAGTTTGTCGAATTCGGCGAGGGTGGTGCGCGCCGCGCCGGGGGCAGCCGCCCTGCCCTTTTTGCTGCCTTCCGCGATGCCCTGGCCGAAGCGCGCGACTACAAAGCAGGAAAGTTGCGTGAAGATTCGCTGCTCAAACGCGCCGATGCAGCGGCGCTTGTGCCAGTCGTGACCGGCGTACAGAAACTGGTCATCCACGTTGAAAGCGCTCCCGACATCCTTGCCGTTCTTTCGCTGAAACGCGAATATCCGGCGCTTAGCCTGATCCTGGTTGGCGTGACGGAAGGCTGGCGCGTAGCGTCACAAATCGCGGCTTCGGGCGTTCCAGTGATCGCCTCAGCCGTCAATGATCTGCCAGCGGCGTTTGAACAGATTGCTGCCACCCAGTCCAATGTCGGGCGAATGAAGGCCGCAGGCGTGACAGTCGCCATTGGCATGATCGATGATGACGATACCCGTCAGGCGATGCACGCCGCGCAATATGCCGGAAATCTCGTGGCGCTGACGCGTGTGCCGGGGGCGATCGGATTGAACTGGGACGATGCCTTTGCCGCGATTACGTCAAAGCCGGCACAGGTTTTCGGAATGGGCGCCGAGATCGGCTCGCTCCAGCCCGGACGGCGTGGTGATGTTGTGATCTGGGATGGCGATCCGCTCGAAGTCACTTCGGGGGTTGAGGCGGTGTGGATCGACGGCGTCCGCCAATCACTCGAAACCCGGCAGACGCGCCTCAGGGCGCGTTATGCGCACCCGCAGGAAGGCACTTTGCCGAAAGCTTATGACCGCTGATTGAGGGGACAAGATGATGGGAATGTTGATCGCAGCTTTGGCCGCATTTGTGGGAACTCATTTCCTCCTTTCGCATCCCTTGCGCGCGCCGCTGGTCAAGGCGGTCGGCGAGCGGGGTTTTCCTGGCCTTTATTCGCTGGTCGCGCTCGGCACGTTCATCTGGGTGATTATCGCCTATCGTGCGACCTCGATCGGAGTGCCGATCTGGGAGGCTGGCGATGGCATATGGGCGTTGGCGACAGTGCTGATGCTCTTCGGCAGCATCCTTTTCGCAGGTTCGCTGATCGGCAATCCGGCTTTGCCCGGCCCGCCCGCGTTGGCGAAGGCTGCAACGGCCCAGCCTGCCCGCGGGGTTTTCGCAATCACCCGCCACCCGATGATGTGGGGCTTCGCGATCTGGGCATTGGTCCATCTGCTTGTCAGTCCGCAACCCAAAGTGATCGCCCTGACCGTGGCGATGGCCTTCCTCGCGCTTGCAGGTTCAATGGGACAGGACGCCAAGAAAGTCGCGCTGATGGGCGACGGCTGGCGCGATTGGGCTAGCCGGACGAGCTTTGTGCCGTTTGGGAATCAGCTTGGCGGGAAGAGCGGCTGGAACACGGCTTGGCCCGGCCGCACCGTTATGCTTGCGGGAATTGCACTCTGGTTGCTGGCGACATGGCTGCACCCGATGCTGGGAGCACCGGTTGCAGGGGTCTGGCGCTGGATGGGCGGCTAAAGCCGAACCATCTTCATGCCGCGCTCTCCATAACGCGGGCCTGCCGTTCCGCCGAGGGGGGCCGCTGCTTCCAGTGCAGCACGATCCGCATCGTCAAGCACCACATCGACGGCACCAGCACTGTCTTCCATCGTCACGCGCCGCTTGAAGCCCGGGATCGGCACGATATCGTCACCTTGCGCCAGCAACCAGGCGAGCGCGATCTGGGCGTTGGACACACGGTGTTTCGCTGCGACTTCGCCGATGGCGTCGACGACCTTGAGGTTGGCCGCGAAATTATCGCCCTGATAGCGCGGATCGTTGCGCCGCCAGTCATCAGCAGGCAAATCATCAAGGCTGCGGATCGTGCCCGCAAGGAAGCCGCGACCAAGCGGGGAATAGGGCACAAAGCCGATCCCGTTTTCGCGGCAGGCCGCAAGAATGTCCGTCTCGATATCACGCTCCCAGAGCGAATATTCAGACTGGAGCGCCGCGATCGGATGAACTTTCGCTGCGCGGCGAATGGTGTCCGGCCCGGCTTCGGACAAGGCGATGTGGCGCACTTTGCCTTCCTTTACGAGGTCAGCCATGCCACCGATCGTATCCTCAATCGGGACGTTGGGATCGACGCGGTGCTGGTAGAACAAGTCGATTGTGTCGATCCCCAGACGCTTCAATGATCCTTCGCAGGCGCGGCGCGAATTCTCTGGCGAACCGTCAAGCCCAACCGGCTGGTTGCCGTCCCAGCGCATCGCGAACTTGGTTGCGATCACCAGTCCGTCGCGCTTGCCCTTGATCGCCGCGCCCAGTAGCTCCTCATTGGCAAAGGGCCCGTACATTTCGGCAGTGTCGAAAAACGTCAGGCCCAGATCAATCGCGCGGTGGATCGTCGCGATCGATTCAGCATCATTGGCCTCACCATAGTTGATATTGCCTTCGCGGATCATTGGCATGCAGCCGACGCCAATCGCGGAAACTTTCAGGCCTTGGCCCAGTGTGCGGTATTTCATGATCGATCCTCAATCCTTGCTGCGTTCGGCAACCGTCGCGGTCACCGCCATATCCATCGTGACATTCCCCAAGGTCCGGAAAATATCAGGGAAAGTTTCAACCGCAATCAACAGCCCGAGCGGTTCAACGGGCACACCCATAGCGAGGCAGATCGGCGCAATCGAGCTGACAAAGCTGACCGAACCCGGCAAGCTGACCGCGCCCAATGTCGTGGTGGCCCCTGCGGCAATCCCGACCGCAATCTGCATCGGGGTCAGCTCCATTCCATACCAATAGGCAATGTAGAGCGCGACACCCAGATTCATCGCGGGCCCCGTGGCGCGGAAGATCGCAACGGCCATCGGCAGCACGACATCGGCCTTCGCTTCCGGCACGCCGAGCGCCTTCACGCCTTTCAGCATCGCGGGCAGCGAAGCGAGCGAGGATTGGGTCGAAATCGCGACCGCCTGCGCCTCAGTCGATGCCTTGAAGAAGGCTGGCAAGCCCCGCCGAGCGCCGAACACAGCCAGCACGAACGAGGCCAGCCAGATGATGACGCCCAGCGCAGACAGGATGAAAACATAATGGGCCAGTGCGCCCAACGCCGCCGTTCCCGCCTTGGCGCCGACCACGAAAGCAAGGGCGAAGACGCCGATGGGCGCCAGCGCCAGCACCCAGTTGATGATGATGACCATCGCGTCGGCAATCGCTTCGAAAAGCCCGGTGATCGATTTGCGCTTGTCCTCAGGCAGGCGGAGCGCGGCAAAGGCAAAAGCCGCCGTGAAGATCATCAGCGGCAGGATCGCGTCGCTGGCGGCCGCTGCAATCGGATTGGTCGGGACCATCGCGCGGACGAAATCGCCAAAGGGCGGCACCGCACCGGGTTTGATCGCGCTGCCCATCGCGACTTTCAACGCATCCGCCGCTCCCTCGGGCATCGGGAAGAGCGCGAGCAGCACTGGGATCATCACCGCCGCAAGGATTGACGAACTCCACAGGATCGCGAGCATCGTCAGCACCGCCCGCCCTGCCAGTCGCCCGGCGCGCGCGGCATTCGCGGTCTGTGCGATCCCGGTAATGAGGAGCGCAACGACCAGCGGGACCACCGTCATCCGCAGGCCATTGAGCCAAAGCGTCCCGATCACATCTGCTGCGTCGACAAAGCGTGTGCCCGCGATGACGCCGAGCAAGATGCCGCCAACAAGTGCAATCAGGATGATAATCGTCTTCGACATGGGGTTTCCCTCTCGGTCCCGAGTGATACACAGGCGCAAAGGAGAGGCAATCAATGACTTCAAAACTATGCGCGCAACTCGGCATCGAATTCCCGCTTTTCGCCTTCTCGCATTGCCGCGATGTCGTGGCGGCGGTCAGCAAGGCGGGCGGCTTTGGCGTGCTGGGCGCGACGGCGTTCAACCCCGAGCAACTGGCGATCGAACTCGACTGGATCGACGCGCATGTCGATGGCAAGCCTTATGGCCTTGATGTCCTCATCCCCGAGAATATGGCGGCCAAGGCTGAAAAGGATCTGACCTCCAAAAAGCTCGCTGCGCGGATCCCGCAAGGCCACAAGGATTTTGTCGATCATCTGCTGATGGAACACGGCGTCGAACCGGGGGGCGACCATGCTCGCGCGCGCAGCGACGATGCGCCGCCACCCTTCTGGCCCGAAGAAGCGATGGAACTGCTCGAAGTGGCATTCAAACACCCGATCAAGATGATCATCAACGCACTTGGCGTTCCCCCGCCCGCGATGATCCAGATGGGCCGCGATCACGGTATTCCGGTGGCGGCGCTTGCAGGCGCCAAGGAACACGCACTGCGATTGGCTGCGGCTGGCGTTGACATCATCGTCGCGCAAGGCGGCGAAGCGGGGGGGCATTGCGGCGAAGTTTCAACACTGGTGCTGATCCCCGAAGTCGTTCGAGCGCTCAAGGCCGCAGGCTATGACTGCCCCGTGCTGGCCGCAGGCGGCATTATGACCGGTGAACAGATGGCCGCGTGCATGACGATGGGGGCGGCGGGGGCGTGGACCGGTTCGGTCTGGCTGGCGACGGTTGAAAGCGAGACCAGCCAGATTTTCCGTGAAAAAATGGTTGAGGCCCGCTCACGCGATACGGTGCGATCCAAGGGCCGCACCGGAAAATATTCGCGCCAGCTTAAATCCGCATGGACCGATGCCTGGGAAGGGCCGGACAGCCCCGGCGCCTTACCCATGCCGATGCAATCCCTGATCGCCGAACCCGCAATCCACCGCGCGACCAAGGCGGCCGAGGGCGGCAATGAAAAGGCGCGCGAACTGGTCACCTATTTTGTCGGGCAAGGCGTGGGGCTGGTCACCAACATCGTCTCGGCGCGCTCGGTCGTGCAGGATTTCATGCAGGATTATGCGACGGCGGTGGAAACGCTGAATACGGTGTTCGATTAAGGCGTTGAGGCCAGTCAGGATCATCCCCGCAATCGCGCTTCTGCTTGGCTTGTCGGGATGCGCGGCAACTTGGGTGAAGCCTCCCGCCTATGGCGTGACGGTCATCGTTGCGTTCGATGCCGACCGGCCGGACAAGATACGAGCCAAGGGACTTGCCGACCCGATCGCACGACGCCGGGCAACGGCGGACGATCCGGTGCGAATTGCTTCCGTTTCGAAGCTGGTGACCGCACTGGGCGTGATGCGGCTCGTTGAAGCGGGAACGCTCGATCTTGATCGCGACGTATCGGACTGGCTCGGCTGGCGGCTGCGCAATCCCGCTTTCCCCGATATACCGATCACGCTGCGGATGCTGCTCTCGCACCAGTCGAGCCTGACCGATGGCGCCGATTATATCATCCCGCTCGGCGAAACGCTTGAGTATCGGTTGCGCGATCTGCGCGCCTGGGACGCCGCACACAGGCCGGACAGCTATTTTCGCTATACCAACCTCAATTTCCCTGTCGTCGCCAGCGTAATGGAAAAGGCGACCGGCGAACGGTTTGATCGGCTAATGGCGCGGCTGGTGTTTGCACCGCTAGAGCTGGATGCCTGTCTGAACTGGACGACATGCAGTGACGCAGCGGTCAGGCGAGCCGTGGTCCTAACCGACGCGCAGGGCCATGTGCGGCGCGATGACCTGAAGGGCGTGCGCCCAGCTTGTCCCGTCATCCCCGCGGCTGATGGGTCGTGCGATCTTTCCCGCTACGCGCCGGGGACGAACGGGGCGCTGTTTTCGCCGCAGGGGGGCGTGCGGATTTCGATGCGCGATCTGGCCCGGATTGGCAAAATGATCCTGCACGCGGGTGATCGCTTTCTGTCCTCCGCCTCGATTGCCACGCTGATCGGGCCCGAGTGGAGCTTTGACGGCACCAATGGCGAAACCGAAAAGGGCTTCAATTGCACTTATGGCCTCGCCGTCCAGACATTGGCCACCGCCCAAGCCGATTGCCATGATGATCCGTTTGGCGATCGCCGCCCACGTATCGGCCATGCTGGCGAGGCCTATGGCTTACGCTCGGGTTTGTGGATCGATCGCACGAATGGAACGGGTGTCGCGTTCTTTGTGAGCGCAGTTCCCGATGAGGAGCCCTCCGGACAATCCGCCTTCACCGCCGCCGAGGAAGCGGTGTTGCGCGGCGTTACCAGTAGCCGTCCATAAGTTCGAGCGACCAGTCAGGCTCTCGAAACGGACCGCGTGGCGCAAAACCCGACATGACAGGCTTGATATCGATCACAGGCGTGCCGTCGATCGCATCAAGCCCTTCGAGTTCCAGCGAAAGCCCCGCAACCGAGACGATCCGCGCCACCGTGATTCCAAGGCGATTGGGCCGATTCTTGCCGCGTTGAGCGAAAATACCAATCTTTGGCCAGTCGGTTCGCCCGCGCGGATGGCGCGCGCCGGTCTCGATCTTGTCCTCCGTCACGCGGTCAAACAGGAACGTAATTTCCGCATGACTGAACGCATCGAGCCCCATCAGCGCGTCGCCGGTGAAACGGGAGGGATCGAGTTCGATCGTTGCGCGGCTTGGACCCCAATCATCATCCACGGGCGCATCGCGTCCTCCTTGGACATGGCCAATCGGCGTGATCGAATAGTTCATCTCAAAAACTCCCAATCAAGGCAATGACGACGCCACTACCAACCGTCAAAAGCCCAATCAACTCGCTACGTGCAAGCGGCTCGCGCAGATAGAAATGGCCAAAGCCCAGCGTGAAGATCACTTCCACCTGCCCGACAGCGCGGACGAGTGCGACTGGTGCGGTGGCGAAGCCGGTGAACCAGCAGGCCGAACCCAGCGCCGCTAGCAGCCCTACCTGCCCGGATATGCGCCAACTTCGAAAGATGGACGCAAACTGTTCGCGCTCGCGCATCACAACATAAGCGCCCTGCATCAGCGTCTGAAGGACAAGCACGGCCACCAGCGTCAGAAGCGCCGCCAGTACCTTGTCAGACGTGTCGATCGAGAGCGTTGCGCGCTTGATGAAGACTGCGGTCATTGCAAACAGAAACCCCGCGCCAAGCCCGCACAAATCCGCAGGCTGTACAAGTTGGCTCGGTCGCAACTTCTGCCCTCCGGCCGACAGGACAAGGACACCCGCGACGCCAACGGCAATGCCGATCCATGTGATCACAGAGAGATGCTCTCCAAGCATGATCAGCGCCAGAACTGCACCCTGCACGGCCTCGGTTTTGGCATAGGCTGTGCCGACAACATAGTTGCGAAATCCGAACGCCATGATGAGCAGGTTGGTTCCCAGAATCTGAGAGAATCCGCCAAGACCTGCGTTGATCCAAAAGCCCGAACCATGATCCGGAATCCCGATATGCCGTGCAACGAGATACGCCGACAGCAGCACGCAGCCGACTGGAAAGCCGTACAGATACCGCACAAGCCCGGCTGCATTGACCGAAAGTTCCGCCCGAACCCGCTGCTGCACCGCAGTCCGCCACGCCTGTAACAAGCCGCCGAGTAGAGTCGCGGGAAGCCAGATCACGCTGGCTGTAACAGCCCTTCTTCCGCAATCTTTTTCCGCCACATCACCGGCGCGGTCACATGGACATTCTCCCCCGTGCTATCGACCGCGACCGTTACCGGCATGTCCTGCACGGTGAATTCGTAGATCGCTTCCATGCCAAGGTCTTCAAAGCCAACGACCTTCGACGCCTTGATTGCGCGGGCGACGAGATAGGCAGCACCACCGACTGCCATCAGATAGGCCGATTTGTGATTGGCGATGCTTTGAGTCGCGGCGGGCCCGCGTTCGGCCTTGCCCACGCAGGCGAGCAGGCCCTGGTCGAGCATCATGTCCATGAACTTGTCCATCCGCGTCGCGGTGGTCGGGCCAGCGGGTCCGACAATCTCATCACGCACCGGATCGACCGGGCCGACATAATAGATGACGCGGCCCGCAAAGCTGACCGGCAGTTTTTCGCCCTTGGCCAGCATATCGGCAATGCGCTTGTGTGCGGCATCGCGGCCGGTGAGCATCTTGCCATTGAGGAGCAGTCGGTCGCCGGGCTTCCAGCTTGCGACGATTTCCGGCGTCAGCGTGTCGAGATCGACATGGATCGCCGCCTTGTCCGGCGTCCAGTTCACATCGGGCCAGTCGGACAGTTTGGGTGGTTCGAGATAGGCCGGGCCGGAGCCATCGAGGTGAAAATGCGCATGGCGCGTGGCGGCGCAATTGGGGATCATCGCAACCGGCTTGGACGCTGCATGGGTTGGATAGTCCATGATCTTGACGTCAAGGATCGTCGCCAGTCCGCCCAGCCCCTGCGCGCCGATGCCGAGCGCGTTGACCTTGTCAAAAATCTCGATCCGCAAGCGCTCGATATCGTTCTGGGCCCCGCGTTCCTTCAACTGCGCCATGTCGATATCGCCCATCAGCGATTCCTTGGCGAGCGTCATCGCCTTTTCCGCTGTCCCGCCAATGCCGATGCCCAGCATCCCCGGCGGGCACCAGCCAGCCCCCATCTGTGGGATCATTTCAAGCACCCAGTCGACAATCGAATCGGACGGGTTGAGCATCTTGAACTTCGATTTGTTCTCGCTGCCCCCACCCTTGGCTGCAACCTGCACATCAACATGATGGCCCGGCACCATTTCGACGTTCAGCACGCAGGGCGTATTGTCTCGCGTATTGACGCGGGTGAAAGCGGGGTCGGCAAGAATCGAGGCGCGCAGCTTGTTATCCGGGTGGAGATAGGCGCGGCGCACGCCTTCATCGACGACGTCCTGCAGCGAACGCTCAGAATCGAGCGTGCAGCCCTGCCCCCATTTGACAAAGACCGTGACGATCCCTGTATCCTGGCAAAGCGGGCGATGTCCCTCGGCGCACATGCGGCTGTTGGTCAGGATCTGGGCGATCGCATCCTTTGCCGCTGGGCCCTTTTCCGCCTCATAGGCAACCCCCAGCGCCCGGATATAATCCATCGGATGATAGTAGGAGATATATTGGAGCGCGTCGGCAACGCTCTCGATGATATCGGCTTCACGGATCATGGTCGGCATGGCTGGCCCTTGGGGAACTGCGGAAAGGAGCCCGTCTTAGACCCGCCGATCAGGTGTTTGCAATAATCGGCAAGGTCCGGATGCGTTTTCCCGTCGCGGCAAACAGGGCGTTTGCCAATGCTGGCGCCGATGGCGGCACGCCGGGTTCTCCAAGGCCGCCCAATGGTGCATCGCTCTCGATGAAATGGACATCAATGCTCGCCGGTGCTTCAGCAAGCCTCAGAATCGGATAGTCGTTGAAATTGCTTTGCACGACCGCACCCTTGTCGAGCGTGATCGCTTCGCCGATA
>JANLQV010000465.1:0-4787 GCA_031368025.1 Sphingomonadales bacterium
TGGTTCCGGTGATCCGCGACGCGCAGGACAGGAATGTCTGGCAATTGGCGAGCGAGATCATCCGCCTTGCCGACGCCGCGCGTTCGGGTAAGGCCAAGAGTGAGGAACTGTCCGGTTCCACCCTGACGGTGACGTCGCTGGGGCCATTGGGCGGGATTGCGACGACGCCCGTTATCAACCGGCCCGAAGTTGCGATCATTGGCCCCAATCGCGTGATCGAACGCCCGGTGATCCGGGGTGGCGAGATTGTCGCGGCCAAACTGATGAATCTCTCGATCAGTTGCGATCACCGCGTCGTCGATGGCTGGGACGCGGCGAGCTTTGTGCAGGCAATCCGCAAATTGCTTGAAACGCCGGTACTTCTTTTCGCGGATTGATATTTGCGGGGGCTTTCGCGCATAGAAGTCTTTCCATGTCCTCCCCGAATCCCATTTCACCCACCGGTCCCGGCCGGATCGAGTTTGTGTTGTTGATTTCGGCGATCATGATGATCGTCGCCTTCTCGATCGATTCGATGCTGCCAGCGTTGCCAGCGATCGGCACTTCGCTTGGCGTTTCGGACGAGAACCGCCGCCAGTTGGTGATCTCGGTCTTTCTGCTCGGTTTCGGCGTGGCCCAATTGTTCGTTGGCGTTCTTTCAGACCGTTATGGAAGACGCACCCTCATCCTCTGGTCTCTTGCAGGGTTTGCAATTACTAATCTTGCTGCAATCACCGCACCGACTTTCACCCATCTCCTGATCGTGCGCGCAGTGCAGGGCGTATTTTGCGCCGGGGCCCGCGTGATAGTGACATCCATCGTCAGAGACAAATTCGAAGGCCGCGAAATGGCTCAGGTGATGAGCCTTGCCAGCATGTTATTCATGGCCGCGCCAATCCTTGCCCCTGCAATGGGGCAACTCGTGCTGGCCTTCGGACCGTGGCGGCTGATTTTCATTGTGCTCGCGATGATCGGGGTCGCCTTGTGGTTCTGGATGGTCTTTCGGCTTCCCGAAACCCTGCGCGTCGAAAATCGCACGCCGATCTCCCCGGCAAACATCATTGCCAGCGCGAAAACGGTTGTGACCGACCGGCTCTCGCTGGGATACAGCCTGGCGATGGCCATGATCTCGTGCGGGCTGTTCGGCTTTCTCCTCTCGGTCCAGCAGGTGTTTGAGCATACGTTCAAGCGCCCTGATTTCCTGCCCGTCGGGTTTGCTATCATGGCGTCCGGCATGGCCGTCGCGTCGTTGTTGAATGCCGCCATCGTCAAGCGTTACGGGATGCGGAGGATCGGTCATTCGGCGTTGTTTTTCTTCACCGGTGTTGCGGCGATCCATGCGCTGCTTGCATGGTCCGGCCATGAAACGCTCACCAGCTTTATCGGCCTCCAGATGCTGATGATGATGGGATTTTCTCTGGTCGCAGGAAATTTCGGGGCGATGGCCATGGAAAATATGGGCCGGGTTGCTGGAATGGCGAGTTCGCTTCAGGGATCGATGGCGAACATTGTCGGATCGATCTTCGGAACGATCATCGGTCAGAGCTTCGACGGGACGACCTTCCCGCTCTATCTCGGTTATTCCATCTTTGGTCTGGTTGCACTCCTTGTGGTCTTTGTGACAGAGCAGGGGCGGTTCTTCGTGGCGCGCAACGCGCCCGTTGCGGCGGGAGACTGACATCATGGCGCATTGGTTGCTCAAATCCGAACCGCACAAATATAGCTGGGAAATGATGGTCAGGGATGGCCGGACCCATTGGGACGGCGTCCGCAATCATCAGGCCGCGATCAACCTCAAGGCGATGATGGTCGGGGACACCGCGTTCTTCTACCACAGCAATGAGGGCAAGGAGATTGTCGGCATCGTCAAAATCGTCCGCACAGCCTATCCCGATCCAAGCGATCCGGCAGGGCGGTTCGTGATGGTCGATGTGTCGCCGGTGAAGCCGGTAAAGGCATTCGTCACGCTGGCGCAGATGAAGGCCGAACCGAAACTGGCCGATTTCGCGCTGATCCGTCAGTCCCGGCTATCCGTAGTTCCCGTGAGCGATGAGCATTGGGACATTATCATGAAGATGTCCGGCGATTAGATCTCGACCTCAACCCTGATTGCTTCTGCTGTGGCGCAGTCTCCGCCGAAATGGATTTTATAGCGCCCGGGCTCGACTCTCCATCTGTGTCCCGCTTCGTCCCACCAGGACAGATCAGTGAGCGATACGGAAAATTCAACCCGTCTTGCCTCTCCCGGTTCGAGCACCACGCTGGAAAAGCCGCGAAGCAGCTTGTGCGGGCGACTGACGGTCGCAGGAAAGCCGACATAGAGCTGGGCCACCTCGCGGCCGGCCATGCTGCCCGTATTGCGCACGGTGATCGAGCAGTTGATGTCATCGCCAACCCTTAGCGCGTCGGGCTCAGCATAGGCGAAGCGCGTGTAGGACAGGCCAAAACCGAACGGAAAGAGCGGCTCCGCTCCGATCGATTCAAAAAGCGTATAGCCGTGCAGCGGGCCGTAGGCGATGGCATTGGCATCCTTGTCAAACGGGGGGTAATCGGCCGGATCGCGAGCCACCGTGAAGGGAAGTTTGCCCGATGGGCTGATCACGCCTGTCAACAGGTTGGCGAGCGCGGATCCGCCTTCCATCCCGGCGTAAAATGTCTGGAGCACGGCTGGCACCGCGTCGATCCATTCATGCATGAGCACTGCCGAGCCTGCGACGACGATCACCAGAGTGCGTGGATTGGCGGATGCGACGGCCCGGATCAACGCGACCTGTGACGGCGGCAGATGCAAATTGTCGCGATCTCCGCCAATCGCCCGCACATTGCCTTCAACGTCCGGGCCAGCGGGCCCTGCGGTTAAATCGCCGGGAATATACTCGCCTTCATCCTCGGCGGTATAACCCGCAACGACAATTGCCATATCGGCATTCCCAGCCGCCTTGCCTGCAGCTTCGATATCGCTTTCATCGCCAGCCAGAACGACGCGTTCACCCAGCGCCGCGCGCATGCCGCCAAATGGGGTGATGACATAAGGTGCCCTGACCTTGCTCGATCCATTGTCGCCAGTGTTCGCAAGATCTGCGAGCCGCCCGAAAATCGCAACCGTTCCGGCATCGCCCGGCATCGGTAGCAGTCGATCGTTTTTAAGCAGTACCGCCGATTTCTCTGCGGCTTCGCGCGTGAGCGCGCGATGTTCTTCGCAAGCGACCAGCGACAATGGATAGGCCGGGAGCGGATCTCGGGCACTCGCAAAACGGTAAAGCGTGATCAGGATGCGGTGGCAGGCGCGATCGATGACAGCGATCGGAATTCGTCCCGCGTCTACTTCTGCGATGAGCTTTTCGCCATAATGAACAGGCTCGGGATTCTCGATATCGAGGCCGGCGACCACACCGTCGGGACCGTAAACGCCAAGCATCCAATCCGAATGGACAAAACCGTCAAACCCCCAGTCGTCGCGTAATATACCCGTCAGAAGTGCAGCATTGTGCCCGCAATAGCTGCCGTTCAGCTTGTTGTACGCGCTCATTACGCTGGCGCATCCGGCATCAATGATCTGCTTGAAATGCGGGAGATAGACCTCGCGCAGCGGACGCGGATCAATCCGGACATCGACCTTGAACCGAGCATTTTCGATGGAATTGGCAGCGAAATGCTTGACCGTTGCTATCACGTTGTGATGCTGGATGCCGGTGGCGAGTGCTGCCCCCATTACGCCCAGATGGTGTGGGTCTTCGCCATAGGTTTCCTGCGCGCGGCCCCAGCCGGGATGGCGCAGCAAATTGACGCAGACCGCGCCTGACAGGTTGCACCCTTGCGCACGGGCCTCAGCGCCCATTGCCATGCCAATCCGGTGTTCGAGCGCGGCATCGAAACTCGCTCCGCGTGCCATCGTGCAGGGAAATGCGGTCGATTGCCCGCGAACAACACCGCGCGGCCCGTCGGTAAACCAAAGCGCGGGAACATTGAGCCGTTCGCAACCACCGCCCGCCCGATAGGGCCGCGCTGCCCACACGCGATTATCCTCGATATAGGCTTTGTAGAACCCGCGGCCGGACAGCATCGCAACTTTTTCCGAAAGGCTTGCCGAATTAAGAATGTCACTGACGGTCTGTTCGATGTCGTTCCGGGTCATCCCGGGCTTCGGGCCAAAATCCATTTGCTTGTCCATGGCCCGTAACTGGCATGAAAAGCGGATCGGGTGAAGGAACTTTGGCGGGTGCCCGGTTCAACGCCCTTTAACGATAAGCGATTGAAGCCGTATCGATATAGACATTATCCACCGCGCCGTAGCGGATGGAGCAGGTGAAACGGCGCTGTTCCAGATTGCGACTGTCACGCCCGTTGAAGCGTTTTTGCACCACGCCCTCGACGTCCCAGCCATCAGCGGTGCGATTGACCGCATTGATATCGCGCACGCTGGCCCTATCGCCAAACTGGTTTTCGGTGGCGCTCACGCACGCATCCACTGCGGCATCTTCGCTGGAGATGTTTCCGCGCTGTTCGGGATAGTCGTTCCGCCCGGTTTCGCGGTCGTGTTTCTTCTTGGACGATGACGCGAGGATGGCCGCGAGAATTCCGACAACGACCACACCGGCGACGACGTCGCCCCCGTCCACATGATCATGGTGGCGGTGGTGATGCCCGCCATAGCCATCATAACCATTATAGCCGCCGTAGCCGCCATTGCCCCAACCCGCAAAAGCGGGGGTTGCCGAAGTAACAAGGACAGCCGCTGCAACAGCACCTGTCGTCAGTTTACGCATTGAAACCATTGTAAATTCCTAGCCACCAACCGGCCTGTTGAA
>JANLQV010000466.1:0-4364 GCA_031368025.1 Sphingomonadales bacterium
CCCGTGATCGAAGCCAAGCCGGTTGTGGTGGCCCCTGCCATTGCGCCCGTCGTCGCACCGGTCGCTATCGCACCCAAAGTTGAAGCCAAGCCAGTAGCAAAGCCTGTCGTTGTGGCTCCGAAGATTGTCGCCAAGGCGGCCCCAAAGCGGGTTGCCAAGGCAAAGAAGACGGCGGCCGTCAAGGTTGTCAAAACCCGTGCAGTAAAACCCAAAGCGGCTCCCCTTGCCGCCTCGAAAGGAATGAAGACCATGACCGATACTGTAAAGAACACCGCTGCTGAAGTCAGCGAAAAAGCCACCGAAATGTTCAAGGACATGAATACCCGTGCAAAGGCTGCCTTTGAAAAGGCCGGCTCGTTCGCCAAGGACTCTGCCGAGTTCAACAAGGCGAACCTCGACGCGTTCGTCGAATCGGCCAAGGTTGCCGCCAAGGGTGTGCAGACTGCCGCTCAGCACGTTGCCGAGTATAGCCGCAAGAATTTCGAAGCCACTTCGACGATGGTCAAGACGGCTGCTGCCGTGAAGTCGCCGACCGAGCTGTTCAAGCTGCAAGGCGATTATGCGCGCAGCCAGTTCGATGGCGTTGTTGCCGAAATGTCGAAGTCGAGCGAGTTCTATCTCAAGCTCGTCGGCGAAATCTTTCAGCCGATCCAGAGCCGCTATGCGGTTGCTGCTGAAGAGATGAAAACCCGTATGGCTGCCTAACAGCACCGTTACGCGAAAGAGGCGGTCGCTCCGGAAAACCGGGGCGGCCGTTTTTCGTTTAGGACGATTCGTCGCACCAGCATCTTGCCCTCTCCCGCCCCACACCATATCTTTGCAGCGATGATTGATAAACGCACACTGATTCAGGCGATGGCCGAACGCCGCGACGGCGATGAAGGCACTGGCCTTGGCGTGGCCACACGCACGCGAACCAAGACCAAGAAACCGACGCCATACAAGGTGTTGATGCTCAACGACGATTACACGCCGATGGAATTCGTCGTCCTTTGCCTTCAGCGCTTTTTCCGCATGAACATGGAGGATGCGACTCGCGTGATGCTTCACGTCCACCAGAAGGGCGTCGGGGTATGCGGCATATTTTCCTATGAAGTGGCGGAAACCAAGGTCACGCAGGTGATCGACTTTGCCCGGCAGAACCAGCACCCGCTGCAATGCACGCTGGAAAAGGCGTGAGCCGATCGCCGGCGGCAATCATTATCGGGGCGGGCGATGCGACAGGCGGCGCCATTGCGAAAGCCTTTGCTGCGGATGGGTTGACTGCGTGCGTTAACCGGCGGCCACGCAATGTCGACCAGCTTGAGTCGCTCGCCCAATCTATTCGTGACCAGGGGCACAACGCCCGCGCCTTTCCCGGTGACGCTCGCGAGGAAACTGACATGGTCTCGCTGTTCGAACAGGTTGAGGCTGAAGTCGGGCCGGTTGAGGTTGCTGTCTTCAATATCGGCGCGAATGTGAACTTCCCGATCGTTGATACGACCGTGCGGGTCTACCAGAAGGTCTGGGAAATGGCCTGCTTGGGCGGCTTCCTGATGGGCCGTGAAGCCGCACGCCACATGACGCCGCGCGGACGCGGCACGATCCTCTTTACGGGAGCCACAGCCAGCTTGCGCGGCGGATCCGGCTTTGCCGCCTTCTCTGGTGCCAAGGCCGCGCTGCGCATGCTGGCCCAGTCGATGGCACGCGAGCTTGGCCCCAAGGGCATCCATGTTGCCCATACGGTGATCGACGGGGCGATCGATACCGCATTCATCAAGGGCCGCCATCCCGCGTTTGACGAGGCCAAGGCCGCCGATCTGATCCTGTCGCCAGAAGCGATCGCTGCCAATTATGTCATGCTTCACAAACAGCCGCGCAGCGCCTGGACGCATGAGCTCGATTTGAGGCCTTGGGGAGAGGCCTGGTGAGCAAGAGTTTCGACTTCCTCTTCGATATTGGCGGGCCGAACGGCTATCTGACTCATCGTGTCTTGCCGGAATTCTGCGCGCGGACCGGCGCGACGGCGAACTATATCCCCGTCCTGCTCGGAGGCCTGATGAAAGCGACTGGCAATCGACCGCCCTGGGCCGTCTATGCCGATGTTCCTGCCAAGCTCGCCTATGAACGGCTGGAATTCCAGCGCTTCATCGACACGCATGGGCTGACCCGGTTCCAGATGAACCCGCACTTCCCGATCAACACATTGCCGCTGATGCGCGCACTGGTGGCTGCGAAGCGCGAAGGCGTGTTCATGGAG
Organism: Sphingomonadales bacterium; assembly: GCA_031368025.1. Taxonomy (GTDB): domain Bacteria; phylum Pseudomonadota; class Alphaproteobacteria; order Sphingomonadales; family Sphingomonadaceae; genus Aquisediminimonas. Next base: position 2,240 of record JANLQV010000466.1, read on the forward strand.
GCGGTCGAAGCGATGATGATCGCGATGTGGGAGGATGGCCTCAACCTCGCTGACGCTGAGGTGATGGTCTCCGCCTTTGACCGGTCCGGGCTCGACGGTGCTGCTCTGTGCGCGCTCTCAAACGAGGCGGCCGTTAAGGAAGAACTCGTGCGCAACACAGAAGGCGCAGCCGCGCGGGGCGCATTCGGCATCCCCACATTTTTTGTTGGAACGGAAATGTTCTTCGGCAAGGAACGTCTTGCGCAAGTCGAGGAAGCGCTTTCCTAATTGGTGCTGTGAAGGACGGCTACCGTCTGCGCAGGAATGGTCACATAGACCAGACCAGCGCTATTGGTGTTCGCCAATGCGGATGTGTAGGCCGCACCCCCAGGGCCGGCAAAGGTCACGGTATAGGCCGTGTGGCCAGCGCCCGATATTTCCACGGTAGAACCGCTTGCGGAATAGAGGGCAATCACTTCGGAGCCATCCGGGTTCTGGAAATCCAGCGGCATGTCCGTCCCGAGCAGCGAACCCGCATAATAGGCCTTGGCACCGGGCCTGACCTCACGCTGCACAAGCGCAATGCGCGAAAACTGCGACGTCAGGGCAAGCTGGCCGGCCGGGCTGCGCCACAGAACGGCAGCATTTGGCGACGATGCTTGGGAGTCGCCCTTCAAAGCGGCGCCATAGGACTGCCAGGCGCTGGCGCCGCCAAATTCCATGTCCTTGAAAAAATTCTGCACGGTTGCCATCGTATATTCCAGCATCGCCGTTTGGGCGCCGAGCGCCGTCGCACGCTGGCGGATGCCGGCCAGCGCCTGATCCGCTGACGCACCGTCATACCGGTGATATGAAACCATGTTAACAGCGGAATTGGCACCCGCAACCGTTCCGATGCCGTCGAGAAAACCGATCGCGCCCGCAGCAGCAGAGGCAGACGGCGCAATAATTTTCGGATTGATGCCAGCGGCGGCCAGACGCGATTTGGCAGCCAGGATAGCGCGCCCGATGGCCGGACCCGTCCAGCCGTCACCATTGTCAGGTTCGAGGATGATTTCGAGCGCGTCGACGTTGATGCCGTATTTGTCACGCATGCGCATGGCCGCCAGGGTCACGAGTTCTGCATATTCATCAGCCGACCCGGAAAATGAAAGGGTTCCCTTCAATGCCGTCCAGTTGAAGTCAACGAAGCAAAGATTGACGAACAGCGTCTGGTTGCGGGCGGCCAACTGCGCGCGCATCGGGATAAGGAAATTTTCGATATAATAATCGAGCGAGGCCCACTGGAATCCGCTGGCATTGGCTATCGCGGGGTTGGCATTGTCGTTGAATTTTTCGTAATAATGATCGCGATTGGCGTTATAACTGATCTGCCCTGCGACAAACTGGCTCCAATAATCGATAGGATTCTCGACGCCGCTGCGCAGTTCGAGACGCACGCGCGTTATGCCGGCGTCCTCAATGAGTTTTTGGACGATCCCATCGCGGCTAGCCAGCCATGTCCCGTCATACCGATCGTTCGCCTTGTCGAATTCCCAGAATTTCGCCGTGACTTCCCAACCCGAAAGCGTTTGGCCCACACGGTTGTGATCGATGGAGATCCGAGACGTGATGGTCGCCGGCGGCCCAGAGCCGCCACTGCTGCCGCCGCCGCTCGATGAACTCGACCCGCCCGAGCCCGAACCGCTGGCGCCTGCGGAACCACCGCCGCAAGAGGCCAGAAATGCTGTCGCAGCCAACATCAACGCTGCTGGAAAAATTCGATTCAAAAGCCCCATCCTGAACACCTAGCACTAAACCCGGGTTACGGTTCCGATCCCTTTGGATCAAAGTCTCGATACCGTCGACCTGAAAGCGTTATTCCGAAACTTCAGCGCGACAGTTGACAGTCCGTTTTCAACCGCTTGACCGAACGCGCAGGGAAAATCGCAAATCCGGCTTCCCCGAGGGTGATAGCACATCTTGATTGCGGACCGGTTGCATCGAAAGCGAAGCAACGGCAAAGCGAAACAAATGAGCATCACCCTGTATGGCATTCCGAATTGCGACACTGTGAAAAAGGCGCGCGCATGGCTTGAGGCGCGTGGGCTGAACTACGCCTTTCATGACACTAAAAAGGCCGGGGCGGACGCCGCAAAGCTCAAGG
>JANLQV010000428.1:0-2303 GCA_031368025.1 Sphingomonadales bacterium
GCAAGGCGCTGAAATCAAGCCCATATGAATCGTGCACAATGAAGCGGTGATTTTCCAACTCCTGAATCGATTGCGGGTTTGCATGACGGTTCAGATATTCGCGCGACGCACATAGCATGAAGTGAATTGTCGCGATTTTGCAGACGATCGTATCCGGGTTGGTCGGCCGTGTGAAGCCGATGCAGATATCATGCTCGGGTGAATGAATCCGGCCTTGGTCAAAATCACAGCGGAAAGTCAACGCGACCGGCAGGCGTCGCTGCAGCGATTCCAGACGGGGCACAAGCCAAAACTCTCCAATCCCTTCTGAACAGCATATCTTCAGTTCACGGTCGACGGACATCCTGTCGCTGGGCCGGCCGGGGATCAAGCGCAGGCTTGCCGCTTCCATTTCAAGGGCGATATTCAAGGCGGTAATTCCGTCCGTGCTCAGCGTCAGCCCATCGCGCCCGCGTGCGAATAAAGGCATGCCCAGTGCCTCCTCAAGCCGCCCGACGCGCGCCCTGATGGTATTGACCGACAATTTAAGTTTGGCCGCAGCCTTTCGGAAGCTTTTCTCATAAGCGATGCTCCGGAAAAAATTCAAATCATCCCAATTCAGCATCGCTATCTCCGTATCGATCGGTTTGTGTTCATTAAGCTGAACACATCGTTCGATTTTTTGGATGCCGATGATTGCGTTTCGCCAGTCTATGCCACGCGAGTTGGCCACTTAATCATAGAAGAAATGTCGAAATCAGGGACGTCCAAATGCTGCTGGTGCCGGATTCATTTTGGCTGCTCGGAAACCTCTTCCACGAACTCGTGCTCTTTTCGGCGATTGGCTATTTGATCATCGGGATTGACGAGATCGCGATCGATCTAGTCTGGCTAGGGATGTCAGCCTGGCATTTATTGGTCGGCCGTCGGCGCAGCCGGCGTCTTTCGGTCGCCAGCCTGCCTCCCAAAATGAACCCGGAGTGGTTCGCAGTTTTCATTCCGGCGCGCGATGAGTCCGCGGTCATCGGGCCTATGCTCGATGGGGCGTTGCGGGCCTATTCGGGAAAGAACGTCCATATATTTGTCGGTTGCTACCCGGATGATCCCCGAACCATTGAAATCGCGCGGCGATACGAGGGAATCCGGCTCTCGGTCGTCGTTCTTGGGCATGGCGGCGAGTCCACAAAAGCCGAGTGCCTCAATGTGATTTATCTGACCATTGAGGATCACGAACACCGGTTTGCACGCCGCTTTGCCGGCATCGTGCTGCACGATGCCGAAGACGTGATCAATCGGCATGAAATCACCGTGTTTGATGCCTTCGTTGATCACTATGGCATGATCCAGCTTCCTGTAATTCCGCTTCCCGACGAAAACAGTCGCTGGATCAGTGGCCATTACTGCGATGAATTTGCCGAGGCCCACGGCAAGCGGATGATTGTGCGTCATGCGCTAGGCGCTGCATTGCCTAGCGCGGGGGTTGGTTGCATGATCAGGCGCGATGCGATTGAGGCCCTGGCTGTCAAAGGCCATGGCAGGCCTTTTGCAGAAGATAGCGTCACCGAGGATTATGAAGTCGGGTTACGGATCGTCGAACTCGGTTTCAAGTCTGCATTTCTGCGCATCGCGGCGCCAGAAGATTATGGCGTCGTCGCGACCACTGCGCATTTTCCCGCGATCCTGACGGAGTCTGTGACACAAAAAGCAAGATGGGTGTCAGGCATTGCGCTTGCTGCTTGGGACCGGATGAGTTGGGGGCGGGGCGTTATCGAAAAATGGATGCGCCTGCGCGACCGTGCGAGCCTTTTTTCGGCGGTTGTTTCGATCACCGGTTACGTCGCAGCAGTTTTGGGTGGCCTCTTGTTTGTCGACCAAAGCTTGGAACAATGGAGGCCAGACCCGTTTGATCGTACAATCGTGACCTTGGTTGGAATCAACGGCCTGATCCTCATCTGGCGACTTGGCTTCCGGTTCTATTTTGTCGCACGGCTTTATGGCCGGAGCGAAGCGGCTTGGAGTTCGCCCCGTATCGTTGTCTCAAATATCGTCGGCATATGGTCAGCGAGCGTCGCGGTGTCGGTTTATCTTGAGGAGCGGTCTACGGGAAAAGTAAAATGGCAAAAGACCGCGCATAAATATCCCAAGGCGATCGTCCAAGCATGAAGCCAATACCGCGCGCGTTAAGGCATTTGGGATTGACACTTGGAAGCTGGATTGGCTGCCGTTTCCTTATTGTGGCCTGGGCAGGATTTTCGCCACAGCCGAGCCTGGAACGGTTGCATAGTCACGGTCGCACGGTCGCGACATTGGCCGGAGCGAAGGCG
>JANLQV010000052.1:0-2061 GCA_031368025.1 Sphingomonadales bacterium
ACCGCCTGGCTCAAGGCGCACTACCGCGAGGATTTCTTCGCAGCCTCGATGAGCTTTGACATCAGCAACACCGACAAGCTGAGCATCTTTGCAGACGATATGCGGCGGCTCGACGTCAAACTGCTGCCGCCCTGTATCAACACCAGCATTGCCGATTTCAGCGTCCAACGCGCTGATGACGGGCTGGCCGTGCGCTATGCGCTGGGAGCGCTCAAGGGCGTGGGCGAAGGCGCGATGGAAACCCTATGCGCCGAACGCCAGGCCAATGGTCCGTTTGCTTCGATTGATGACTTCGCAGACCGGATCGGCGCGCGCCTGCTCAACCGCCGCCAGATCGAAAGCCTTGCCGGGGCCGGGGCGTTCGACGCGATCGAGCCACAGCGCGCGGCGGTGTTCCAGTCGGCCGAAACGATCATTGCAGTCGCCGCACAGGCCGACCATGCGCGGGTCAGCGGGCAGGGAGGATTGTTCGGGGGCGAAGAGACCAGCACTGCTGCCGTCCAGCTTCCCAGCGGCGCACACTGGTCGCTGGCCGAGCGGATGACCCAGGAAAAGGAAGCGTTCGGTTTTTACCTTTCGGCGCATCCGGTCGATCGCTATCGCCATCTGGCTGATGCGCATCATGCCCGTAGCTTTGGCACCATCTGTTCGCTGCCTGGATCGGTGGACGGTTCGCGGACCGGGGCGGTCATGGCCGGGCTGGTTGAGGATGTCCGCTGGCGCACCTCGGCGCGCGGACGTCGCTATGCGATGGCCACCTTATCCGATGCAAGCGGCCAGTTCATCGCGAGCTGCTTCGACGATCTCGTCTCGAACGAGCTTGAAGAGGCGGGCCGGACGGGAGCCTGCGCGCTGCTGACCGTCGAACTTGATCGCAAGCCGGGGGAGGAAACGCCGCGCGTTACCCTGAAACGGTTGCAAATGTTCGAGGCGCTGGCGGCCAATACCCGCCTCAAGGCCGAACTCCGCCTGACCGACGCTGCGGCATTTTCGGCGCTCTCGGCACTGGTTGCGGGTTCGCGCGGAGGCCGCGGCGAACTGGTCGCGATTGTGCCCATTGCTTCAGGCGAAGCGACGCTTCGTCTTGGCCGCGATTTCGCGCTTGATGCCGAACTTGCGGCACGGATTGAGGCGCTGCCGGGGGTGATTTCGATTACGCTGGGTGCGGCTGAATCGCCCCGCCTCTCCCTGGTGTCCTGAATTTATGGGCTTCGATAGCGAATTCCTCGAACGCGGATTCATCCAGCCAGCGCGCCCGGATGGTCCGCAGGCCGGCCGCGCCCGGATGATGATGCCCGCGCCTGCGGGGATCGCGGGAACCGGGATCGACAATCCCGAGCCGGAATTGCTTGCCCGTATGGACGCCGATCATGTCTTCATGATGGGGGACAATCCCGCACTTCCCCCCATGCCGGCCCAGCCGACTTTGCTTGATTTCCTCAAGCACCGGATGCAGGGCATCACGATCCGGCATCTGCTGACCAGCGCGACCAAGGCGCTGGAGGATGGCCGTGACGAAACCATCATCACGGCCTGCCTGCTCCACGATATTTCCAACGGCTGCCTGATCCGCAGCGATCACGGTTATTGGGGCGCGCAGATGATCGCGCCCTATGTCAGCGAGGAAGTGGCTTGGGCGGTGCAATATCACCAATGCCTGCGCTATTTCGCCGATGCGAGTGAAGGTTATGCCTATCCCGAGAGCTATAACCGGTTCTTCGGACCGGACTATGTCCCGCCGGACTATATTCGCAAGGACGCCGAAGCAGCCCGCCAGCATCGCTGGTACGGCACCTCGCGGGCAGTCACGCTCTACGACATCTATTTCTTCGACGATGGCCCTTCGCCCGATCCGGAGATCTTCACCGACATTATCGGCCGGAACTTCCGCAATCCGGAGGATGGGCTGGGCTTCGACGGATCGCCAGTCGCCCATATGTGGCGCACGGCGATCTGGCCGAACAATTTGCTTTAGGGGGCCTCTTGATGTCGCAGCGACCCATTGCGGACATCCAAGCTAACGGTATAGTTCGGGTTGTTGCCTTCGGATAATTGGAACCC
>JANLQV010000078.1:0-10364 GCA_031368025.1 Sphingomonadales bacterium
GCCGCTATGAGCGGCGCTGCATTTACTGGCGTTATGCCTCCGATCGCGACACTTGGAATCGGAAACAAGGTTGTCCACCACCGCAATATATCCGTATCGGCAAAATGTTCTACAATTTTAGTGCCAGTTGGGTAAAATGCGCCAAAAGCCACATAGTCTGCGCCTGCCTCACCCGCTTCCATCGCCAGGTGACGGCTATCGTGACAGGTCACGCCGATCTGCGCGTCCTTGCCCAATATCTCGCGCGCTTCGCGCGGGTCGCCGTCACCCTGCCCCAGATGGACGCCATCGGCGCCCAATCTTTTGGCTAGGCTGATACTGTCATTGACAATGAATGACGTATCGAGATCGGCGCAGAGCTTCTTCAAAGGCTCCGCAGCCCGAGCAATTGCATGATCGTCAATCCCCTTGAGCCGAAGCTGGAACGCGGCAACTGGCGCAGCTTCAAGCGCCGCTTTCAACCGGTCTGAAAAACCCGCATCGATCACCGGGGGTGAAATCAGGTAAAGCTGGCACGCCGGGCGGCGCTCGGGCGCAAATAGGCCCGCAAATCCGCCCTCATTTTCGATCACTGTCATCGCTGCCTTATAAGCCGATCCGTCTTGCAAGAGAGCCAATCTTCAAAAACCACCGAAAACGGCGGTTTCATGAGGGAGCGTGGCCGGTCTTGCCCTATTCCTCGTTCTTGTAGATGCGCACAAGTTTGTCGAGCATCGCCAAGGCTTCGTCGCGTGGCCTCTGGAACGTATTCCGCCCGATGATCGAGCCATTTCCGCCGCCATCGCGGATATCGCGCGCATCCTGGTAGACCGCATCAGCACCCTTGGCAGCACCGCCTGAGAAGACCACAATACGGCGGCCGTTGAAACAGGATTTAACCACATGCGAAACCCGTTTGCTTTGTGCCGACCAGTCTTCGCCCTCGTAGGATTTGAGCGCATCCTGTTGGGCAATATACGCACTGGGGAGCTTCACCTTGATGATATGCGCACCAAGCAGCGCCGCCATATGGGCAGCATAAGCCCCAACATCGAGCGCCAGTTCTCCTTCCTTCGAAAGCATCCCGCCACGGGGATATGACCATAACACGGTCGCCAGACCAACCGATTTAGCTTCAAGCGCCAGTTCGCGAAACTCTTCCATCATCTCCATCACCTCATCGGCACCCGGATAGATGGTGAAGCCGACCGCCGAGCAGCCCAGACGAAGCGCATCGTCAACCCCTCCAGTGACAGCCTGGTTGACGCCAGTCGCCCAGCTGTTCGAACTGTTGACCTTTAGGATCGTCGGGATCTGCCCAGCGAACGTATCGGCCCCCGCCTCAAGCATCCCAAGCGGAGCGGCATAGGCATTCAGCCCCGCATCGATTGCGATCTGATAATGATAGTGGGGATCATAGGCAGGTTCATTGATCGCGAAGCTACGCGCCGGACCATGTTCGAAACCTTGATCGACGGGCAAGATAATCATCTTGCCGGTGCCGCCCAGACGGCCATGCGTCAGGATCCGCGCCAGATTGGCCTTTGTGCCGGGGCTGTCACTTTCATATTTTGAGAGAATTTCTTTTATAATAGGTGTGAATAACATGACTTAACTCCCTGATTTATAACTCTAGCCATCTCCGAAGTGCGCGATCAACTGCATTGACATCGGCGGCGCTCAGCCGACCGATACGCTGATGAACGGCATTCTTCGGTATCGTTCCGATCTTGTCGATCATGACGTGCGAAACACCTGAAACCCCGTTGTCAGCATCGGGCGCGATCCGCACCCGCACCGCATCCACCGCCAAATCGGTTGAGGTCAGCCCGCAGATCGTGACACTCGGCGCGTCTGCCAATGTTGAGTTGCGCTGAACAATCACGCCCGGGCGCGGCTTTCCCTGATAGGTGCCTTTCGCCGCATAAACGATCACATCGCCGCGATTGAGATCAATCATGATGACCCCAGTCGATGTCGATATAGTCTTGTGGATCGTCGTTTTCCGCCAAAATGCGGCACGCATGCCGCATTCCTTCGTCGACTGATTCCTTTTCGAGATGCTTGAGGATCAGTTCGCGCACAACATCGCTCTTGGTTCGCCCGATTTCTCGCGCATAATTGCCGAGTTCACGTTCAAGAGAAGATTCAAGCCTGACACCCAACATGTTCGGTCTCCGTTAAACGCGTTCAACATGCTGCACATCAACGCCTTCGTCAAGCCTCAAGCGCCGCAACGCCGGGCAGGACGTGGCCTTCCATCCATTCCAGAAAGGCGCCTCCCGCGGTCGAAACAAACGTAAAGTCTGCCGCCACACCCGCATGATTGAGGGCAGCAACAGTATCTCCCCCGCCCGCGACCGAGACCAGCGAGCCTTCCCTGGTCAATGCGGCTGCGGTCCGAGCGAGTGCAATGGTTGCCCGGTCGAACGGTGGCGTCTCGAACGCCCCCATTGGCCCATTCCAGACCAGCGTCCGACAGGTTTTCAGGACATCGGCTAGCGCCTCGGTTGCTGCAGGGCCAACATCCAGGATCATCTCGTCCGCCGCAACCTCATGGACGTTCACCGTGCGCGTTGGCGGATTTGCCGCGAACTCCTTTGCCACTACCACATCATAGGGCAGATGGACCGTGCATCCAGCCTTGTCAGCCGCATCCAGTATGTCGTTCGCCGTTGCCGCAAGATCATGCTCGCACAGCGATTTTCCGACATTCACGCCGCGCGCCGCCAGGAAGGTATTGGCCATCCCGCCGCCGATGATCAGATGATCCACGCGGGCCACAAGGTGCTTCAGCACATCGAGCTTGGTTGAGACCTTCGCACCACCCACAACCGCTGCCACAGGCTTCTCAGGGCTTCCCAGCGCCTTTTCCAGCGCCTCAAGCTCCGCCTGCATGGCGCGTCCCGCAAAGGCTGGGAGGACATGCGCAAGGCCCTCGGTGGAGGCATGGGCCCGGTGCGCGGCAGAAAAGGCGTCGTTGACATACAAATCGCCCAGCGCAGCGAAGCGCGCAACAACCGCCGGGTCGTTCTTCTCCTCACCGCCAAAAAAGCGGGTATTTTCCAGCACGGCAATGTCACCCGGTACGAGCGCCGCAACCGATGCCGTGTCCCCTTCCCAATCGATATAATGGATTGGACGACCCAGCACCGCTGAATACGCTCCGGTCAGCCGTGACAGCGACAGATCCGCGCTCGGTCCGTTCGGACGGCCGAAATGACTGAGGATCAGGACAATCGCCCCGGCGTCGGCCAGCTCGGTGACGGTCGGGATCGTCGCGCGCAGCCGCGTATCGTCGGTCACCCTGCCATCCGCCATCGGGACATTGAGGTCCTCGCGGACAAGCACCCGCTTGCCCGCGATATCGCCCATATCGTCGAGGGTGCGAAACGCCATCAGATCAGCTTTGCGATGGCGCCCGCCGTATCGACCATGCGGTTCGAAAAACCCCATTCATTGTCATACCAGCTCAGCACGCGGACGAGCTTTCCCTCGATCACCGTGGTTTCGAGGCTGTCGACGGTCGAACTCGCGGCATGATGGTTGAGATCGATCGAAACGAGCGGTTCATCCGTATAATCGAGTACGCCCTTCAGCGCACCTTCCGACGCGGCCTTGAGGATCGCATTCACTTCCTCGACACTGGTATCGCGCTTGGGCGTGAAGGTCAGGTCGACAATACTGACATTGGGCGTCGGCACGCGGATCGCCGAACCGTCGAGTTTGCCCTTCAACTCGGGCAGAACCTCACCCACGGCGCGGGCGGCGCCCGTTGTTGTCGGGATCATCGACATCGCGGCGGCACGCGCGCGCCGCATGTCTGGATGGATCTGGTCAAGGATCTTCTGGTCATTCGTATAGGCATGGATCGTGGTCATCAGGCCCCGTTCGATGCCAATCGCGTCGTTGAGCACCTTCGCGACCGGCGCGAGGCAGTTGGTCGTGCAAGAGGCGTTGGAGACAATCGTGTGCTCGGCTGTCAGCTTGTCGTGATTGACGCCATAGACGACCGTTAAATGAGCACCCTTGGCGGGTGCCGAGATCAGCACGCGCTTGGCGCCCGCCGTCAAATGCTTGCCGGCGCCTTCGGCGTCAGCAAAGAAACCGGTGCACTCAAGCGCAATGTCGATACCATTCGCGGCATGCGGCAGATTGGCCGGATCGCGCTCGGCGGTCACGTGAATGCGCTTGCCATTGACGATGATGTCATTGCCGTCCGCCGAAACATCGCCCGGGAACGGGCCGTGGACGCTGTCTCGCTTGAAAAGCATGGCGTTGGACTTGGCATCGGCCAGATCGTTGATGGCAACAAGCTCAAGCCCGCAATCGGGCCGCTCGAGAATGGCACGCGCAACAAGGCGACCGATACGCCCGAAACCATTGATCGCAACTTTTGTCGCCATAGTCAAAACTCCTTATAAAGTTTTAATTTACTTACGATTTGTGGAACAATTTTTTCGACCGTCAGGCCAAAATAATCATAGAGCGCCTCCGCCGGAGCCGAAGCGCCGAAGCGGTTGATGCCCATGTTCAGGCCGTCCCGCCCGGTATACCGTTCCCAACCGATCGTGACGCCCGCTTCGATTGACACAATCAGGCTATCGCGCGGCAACAGATCGGCATGATAGGCAACATCCTGCGCATCGAACAATTCGGTACAGGGCATCGAAATGACGTCAGTTCCGGTACCCTTGGCTTCGAGCGCCTTGGCCACATCGAGCGCCAGCGACACTTCAGAGCCAGTCGCAATCAGGACAACCTTGCGGGCGTTGTCCGCCGCTTTCAGCCGATATCCGCCTTTGGCACACAGGTTTTCAGAAACCTCGAACCGAACCGCCGGCAAATTCTGCCGTGAGAGCGCCAGCAGCGACGGACCGTCATGGCGTTTGAGCGACAATTCCCAACACTCCGCCGTCTCAACCGCATCGGCGGGGCGAAAGACGTTGAGGCCCGGCATGGCACGCAGACTCATGACATGCTCAACCGGCTGATGGGTCGGCCCATCCTCGCCAAGGCCGATACTGTCATGCGTCATCACATAAATGACCCGCTGGCGCTGGATCGAAGACAGCCGGATCGCGTTGCGACAATAGTCGGAAAAGACCAGAAATGTGCCACCATAGGGAATGATCCCGCCATGCAGCGCCATCCCGTTCATCGCCGCCGCCATCCCGAATTCGCGGATACCATAGTAGATATATCGACCTGAATAATTTTCCTTTGTCAGTGGTTTAGTTGATTTTGTTATAGTATTGTTCGAACCTGTAAGATCGGCCGATCCGCCGACCAGATCGGGAATCACCGCCGTGAGCACCTCAAGCGTCATCTCGCTTGATTTGCGTGTCGCAACGTTGGGTCGGGTCTCGCACAGCGACGCCAGATACGCCTGCATGGCGCTGCCTTCCGGTAGTTCGCCTTTCATGCGCCGTGAGAGCTCAGCCCCTTGGGGATGACCCGCAAGGCGCTCTTCCCAAGCCGCGCGCGCAGGCGTGCTGCGCTTGCCAGCCTCAAGCCACGCGTCCCGCACATCAGACGGCAGCTCGAATGGCGGCCATGGCCAGCCGAGCGCCTCCCGTGCTGCCGCGACTTCGTCAGCGCCCAAGGGGCTGCCATGCGTGGCTGATGTGCCCTGCTTGTTGGGCGCGCCCTTACCAATCAACGTGCGGCATGCGACCAACGACGGGCGTCCATCCGCACGCGCCGCTTCGATTGCTCGCGCGATATCGACAAAATCATGTCCGTCACAGCTTTCTGTATGCCAGCCCGTCGCACGGAAACGCGCCGGGATATCTTCGCTGGTCGAAAGACTGGTGCTGCCATCGATCGTGATTTTGTTGTCGTCCCACAGCACGATCAGACGACCAAGGCCAAGATGGCCGGCGAGCCCGATCGCCTCGTGGTTTATCCCCTCCATCAGGCAACCGTCCCCGGCAACAACCCAGGTGTGGTGATCAATGAGATCATCCCCGAAGATCGCATTCAGATGCCGTTCGGCGATCGCCATTCCGACTGCCATCGCCAAGCCTTGGCCAAGCGGCCCCGTCGTCGACTCGATACCGTCCAACTCGAAATTCTCCGGATGACCGGCGCATGGACTGTGCAATTGACGAAAATTGCGAATGTCGTCCATCGTCGGCCGGGCATATCCACTCAAGTGAAGCGTGGCGTATGCGAGCATTGATCCGTGACCGGCGGACAGCACGAACCGGTCACGATCGACCCAGCGCGGGCTCTGCGGATCAAATTTGAGATACCGTGTAAACAACATCGTTGCGACGTCAGCCATGCCCATCGGCATGCCCGGATGCCCCGAATTCGCCGCTTGAACCGCGTCCATGGAAAGCGCCCGGATGGCGTTGGCAAGCTGTTGAGGCGCGGCGGTCATTGCGGTCCTTTGCGGATTTCGTGGGGGACGACTCGTCCACCCTCAGGCGCGGTTCCTTTGTCGCGCGCGTGCGCTTGCGTCAACCGCCTGAAAATCCGTCCGCTTCAAGAGAGGCTTGCCCCCTGAATTTCACATGCTATGCCCTGTCCCCATGAGCGATAATGGGGCGTTCACTGCAATTGAAAGAATTGAGCGTGCCCTCGCGCGGATCGAAGCCGCGTCTGCGCGTGCGCCACAATCCCCGAACAACGATCTTGCACTTGCGGAAATGACTGCACGCCACAGCGCCTTGCGCGGCGAAGCGCAAAGGGCGCTGGCTGATCTGGACGCCTTGATGACGGGGAACGGATAATGGCGGAAGTTTCCCTGTCCGTCGGCGGATATCACTATCAGGTCGCCTGCCGTGATGGCGAGGAAGCGCATCTCCAGCGTTTGGGCGAGCTTGTTGATACAAAGGCCAGAGAGGCGCGCAGTGCCGTCGGGAATGCGAGCGAGGTTCGCCAGCTCCTGCTTTCTGCGCTTCTTTTCGCCGATGAGGCGCTGGAGGAAAACCGGGCAAGCCCGGCCGCTCAATCTCCCGAAATTCCTTCCAGCATGGCCAATGCGCTTGAAGCGCTTGCCGTTCGGGTCGAATTGATTGCGACAAGGCTTGAGAAGCTGCATCAGCCGTCCTAAAGCGGCTTTGGCGGATACTGCCCGGTGCGCGCCTTCGAACATCCCTGAGGCGATTCAACATCCATGGGGGTTGTCCCTGCGCAGATCCTGGTCTGCGTATACGATCCCCACCTGACGTTTACGGCGTCAGAGGATATTCCGGCAAACGGCCATGGTGGTTCCGTCAACCTCATGAAAGAGAAGCGGTGAGCGATAAACAGAGTCTCAGATTTCAATTGAGAAAACGCCGCAAAGTATTTGAAAAAGATCATTTATTCCGGAACAATTTGTATGATTTCTTGCCGGTGCCGTTGCGCCTTGCGATTGAGCGTGCGGACGTTGTCGCAGGCTATGTCAGGGCCGGATCAGAAGTCGACGCAAGCGGCGTGTTGTTCGCCGTAGCGGGGGTCGGAAAGTCGATCGCCCTGCCTTGGCTTGCTGATCGCAGTGCCGCGCTTGCCTTTCGGGAATGGGCCCCGGGTCAGCCCCTCGAGACCGCTCCCTTTGGTTTCCAGCAACCGATCGCGTCCGCACCGCTGTGCACGCCCGACCTGATTCTGACCCCGCTGGTCGGATTTGATCGCGCGCTGAACCGGTTGGGACAGGGGGCAGGCCATTATGACAGGGCCTTTGCTGCGCACCCTTCAAGCTTGAGGGTTGGGCTCGCCTGGTCTGTCCAGGAATGCGAGGCTCTGTCTGTCGACCCCTGGGATGTTCCCCTCGACGCAGTCTTGACCGAAAAAGAGTGGATAACCGGGCCGCAATCGCGCATCGGGGCGGCATGAATCCAAGTTGGCGAAAACCTGCCGGAATGTTGGCCATCCTTGCGCTCATCGCAGCGCTCGCCACGCTTGTCGGGAGCTTTTCCGGCGAAATCGCGCAACTCCCTGCATTTGCGCAGGGCCTGTTCTACGTGATTTGCGGAATTGTCTGGATCGCGCCACTGAAGCCGCTTCTCTCATGGATGGAGACCGGGCGATTTCGCCAGCCGCCGGATTGAACGCGAAACGTAAAAATCCAGAAGAATGGCGCGAGTGACGGGACTCGAACCCGCGACCTCCGGCGTGACAGGCCGGCGCTCTAACCAACTGAGCTACACCCGCAAACGGTGTTGAGGCGCGGCTGTTAGGCGTAGCCGCATGAGCTGTCAAGGCGCGGCCAATCCGCCAAATCGTTAACGCGAACTGCCGTCAATATGACGTCAAATCGGTCCAATGACTCCCCAGCCCGGTGCCCCTTGCACAGTCTCAGAGTCCCAGAGAACCGAGAATTTTGTTCAATTCCGGTGACTTGCAACTGACGCCAGTTTTTGCGGCCCTGCTTAACCAAATATTTGTCGTTTCAGGTGCATTGCAACGCGCAACGGAAACAAAATTCGGAACAAGCATGCCGAGCGCAAACAGTTGGTCGATCAAGAACGTGCAATTGCTGCATGTGATTCCGCTTGTCATTGCGACGGCGACGATTGGTTTTTCATCCTCTGCGCACGCTGCGGGCACAACCGCCGGCACGACCATCAGCAACACCGCCACGGCAACCTATACCGACACCGGCGGCAATCCGCGGTCAACCAATTCCAACCAGGTGGATATCAAGGTTGATGAGCTGCTCGACGTGACAGTTGCCAAGGCGGATCCGGGACCGGTGCCAGTGACACCCGGTTCTACCAACCAGGTTCTCAGCTTTACGGTCACAAATACCGGCAACGGGTCCGAAGCGTTCAACCTTACGCCCACGACAGCGATTGGTGGAGATCAGTTTGATCCGACCACGACCTCGATCGTGATCGATACGAACAATAATGGCGTTTATGATCCGGGTGTCGATACCGTTTACACCGCTGGTTCCAATGACCTGACACTGGCGCCAGACCAATCGAAGCGCGTTTTCGTCCTTTCAACCATTCCGGGCGGCGGCAACGATCTTGATCGCGGCGACCTTGACCTTCTCGCGGCCGCCCGGACGGGCACAGGCCCGGCAGGGACCATATTTGCCGGACAAGGCCAGGGTGGCGGAGACGCAGTTGTCGGCACGACCGGCGCCGATGGCGTCGATCGTGGCGCCTATGTCGTCCAGAGCGCCACAATGACTTTCGTCAAGAGCGCCACTGTGCTCGATCCATTTGGCGGAAGCAGGTCCGTTCCGGGCTCGATCGTCACCTACACGCTGGTCGCGACGATTTCAGGAACGGGAACTCTGACCAACCTTGCGATTGGTGACACCGTTCCCGCCAACACCACCTATCAGCCGGGGACGATCTTGTTCCAGGGCTCGGCAATGAGTGACGCCGCAGATGCTGATGCCGCCCAGTTCGCCAGCAATGCCGTCACTGTCCAGCTTGGGACAGTCGCGGGCGGCCAGACACGAACCGTTACATTCAAGGTGAGGATAAACTGATGCGGGCACTGCTTTTTGTGATCGCCATGTTGGTCCCGGGCATCGCCCTTGCGGCCAACAACGTGACTCTGTCGAGCGCAGTCTTCCTTGAGAAGACCGTTGCTGACAGCAGCGGACGCGCCCGGATCATTCTAGAAGCGCCCACAGTCGTGACACCGGGTGACCGGCTTGTCTTCATCCTCAACTATCGAAACGCGGGAAGCGCCCCGGCAAGCAATTTCATTGTGACCAACCCGCTTCCTGCCGCCGTTGCCTATCTGGGCAGCGGGGACAGCGCGCAGGTCTCCATCGACGGCGGCCGGAGTTGGGGAACTCTGCCAACACTCAAAATTCGTGAAACTGACGGCCGATGGCGAAGCGCACGGCCCGAGGATGTCACTCATCTGCGCTGGGCGCTCAAACAAACCATTGCGGCAGGCGCACAGGGAAAGCTGAGCTTTCGAGGCGTCGTCCGCTGAATATATCCCCCGCCAATATGTGCCAGCGGGAAAAGTAACCGGCACATCCGAAAAGACAGGAATCGGGACCAATGAGCAATATTTACAAAAACTTGGCGATAGCCAGCGGTGCAGTGGTCGGGGTGTTGGGGGTAACTCCGGCATTCGCTGCCGGGACGACTGCAGGTTCAACCATCACCAACACGGCGACCGTGAACTATCAGGTCGGCGGCGTGGCCCAGACGGCCATCAACGCCTCCAACAATATCACCGTCGATCGCAAGATCACGTTGACGGTCGCAGAAGTGGGATCTGCCACGACAACCGTGGCACCTGGCGCATCGGCGCAAGTGACCAGTTTCACCGTGACAAACACGTCTAACGACACGCTCGACCTTGGCCTCACGGCTGCGCAATTGGCTGGGGGGACTGCGGCGCACGGCGGAACGGACAATTTTGACGTGACCGGGCTCGGCGTATTCGTCGATACCAACGGCAATGGCACCTAT
>JANLQV010000085.1:0-3890 GCA_031368025.1 Sphingomonadales bacterium
CTTATGTCCTTCCCAGATGATCGAAGGATCGCGGGTTTCGGCCCAGCGTTTCGCGGTGTGGCTGAACGGTGCATCCCAGCTCCATGCGTCTGTGCCGACGACCTTTACGCCGTGCTCGGTCAAATACAGAGTAGCTTCGGCCCCCATGCCGCAACCCTGATCGATGAAATTGTCTGTGCCGTAGACCGCTCCCGATTGGACGAGCACGATATCGAGCGGCGCGAGCGTATGGCCGATCCGATCCAGTTCCGCTCCGACTTCCGCCGCGTCAATCACATGGCCATGTGGTCGATCCGAAAAATCAAGCTTCACACCGGGGCAAAAAAACAAATCGAGCGGAGCTTCGTCAATGCTCGGGGCAGGCGAGGCTCCACTGTCGGTCGTCGAATGGAAGTGCCACGGCGCATCCATATGGGTGCCGTTATGTGTCGAAAGCGTCAGTTGTTCGACGGCCCAGCCTTCGCCATCGGGCAAATCCGCGCGCGTCAGGCCGGGGAAGAAGGACGCGATCTGCGGCCATGTGTTCTCGTGGGTCATGTAAGTGATGCTCGGTCGCATCACGTCCGGGTCGGAGATCACGTCATTCGTGATCGGGATCGAAAGGTCGATGAATTGTCTGGGCATGATCGGGGCTTGCCATTTCCCGGAACTCAGGGAAAGCATTGAAGTGAAGAATTGGAGATTATCATGCAGGACGCCGTCATTGTTTCCACCGCCCGGACACCGATTGGCAAGGCGTATCGGGGTTCACTGACCGACACGCACGGTTCGGATCTGGCTGCTCACGTCATCATCGCAGCAATCGAGCGGGCGGGGGTTGCGCCGGGCGAAGTGGACGATGTGCTGCTGGGCACGGCCCATCCCGAAGGGGCGACGGGCAACAATATCGCCCGGATTTCGGCGCTCCGTGCCGGGCTTCCGGTGACGGTTTCGGGGATGACGCTGGATCGCAAATGCTCGTCCGGGCTTCAGACCATTGCGCTGGCGGCGCAGCGGATCATGGCGGGGGAAGAGGGCATCTATGTTGCCGGCGGGCTCGATTCCGTCTCGCTCGTCCTCCCGAACAAGAATCTGAAGCATTTCCATTCGGATTGGGTGCAGGCCAACCGGCCCGACCTGATGCTGCCAATGATCGATACCGCAGAAAATGTGTCGAAGCGCTATGGCGTCACCCGTGAGATGCAGGACGAATATGGCGCGCAATCGCAGCAGCGTGTTTCTGCAGCTTTCGACGCGGGGCGGCTGGCTCAGGAGATTGTGCCGATCACCGTCATCAAAAAAATCAAGGATAAGGACGGCAATGTAACGGGCGAAGAAGCCGTCACGCTTGACCGCGACGAGGGCATGCGTCCCGGCACGACATTTGAAAGCATTTCGGGCCTGAAGCCGGTCCAGGACGGCGGTACAGTGACTGCGGGCAATGCCAGCCAGCTCTCCGATGGCGCAAGCGTGTGCGTTGTCATGTCGGCAAAGGAAGCCTTGCGGCGCGGGTTAACGCCAATGGGTGTATTCCGGGGTTTTGCCGTTGCGGGTTGTGAGCCCGATGAGATGGGCATTGGCCCCGTTTTTGCTGTTCCGAAACTGCTTGAGCGACATGGGCTTTCGGTTGACGATATCGATCTTTGGGAATTGAACGAAGCGTTTGCCGTGCAAGTAATCTATAGCCGCGACCGTCTTGGGATCGACAATGACAAGCTCAATGTTGACGGGGGAGCGATCGCGATTGGCCATCCATTCGGCATGTCGGGTTCCCGCCTGACAGGGCACGCACTGATCGAAGGCAAACGGCGTGGTGCCAAACGCGCGGTAGTGACGATGTGTATCGGCGGCGGAATGGGCGCCGCAGGGCTATTCGAGATTTTCTAGTTCGCGCCGCAACTCCGGACCATTTTCATCCAGTCCGGGCGCAAAACCGATCGTTCGGCCCTTATCTGCATCGAAGCGGATCGGCGGGGTAATCTGCCGGTAACGTCCTTCCGTCGGATGTTCGCGCGTTTTGAAAAAACCGGTTTCGACAAGGTGTGGATCATCGAAAATATCCGCGAGATCGCGCACCGGCATTGCCGGAAACTCGGCAGCAATCAGTTTTTCCATCCATTCGGCAGTCGGCCTTGCGGGCGTCAGCCGTGCGATTTCGTCGTAGAGCGCGGCTGAATTCTTGAACCGCTCACTCGGCCCCGAAAATTCGGGTTTGGCAAGCACGTCAGCATCGCCGAGCAACGAAAAGAGCACAGACATCTTGGCATCCGAGTAGGCGACGATGGAGATATAGCCATCGGCAGTCGGGAAGGGCTGGCGGCCCCGATCGAGCTGGCGCGGATATCCGATCGGCCCGCGAGGCGGAACGAAGGTTGCATCATTCATGTGCTCGGTCAGGTTGAAGCTCGCAAAAGCCTCAAACATCGGCACTTCGACATGTTGGCCTTCGCCGGTGCGCAGCTTGTGGATGATTGCGGCAAGCATGGCCTGCGCACCATAATGGCCGGCCACCTTGTCCGCGATCAGCGATGGAAAGTAGCGCGGTTTTGGATTGCCATCCGCGCGCGGCAGCAGCGTCACGACGCCGGTAGCCGCCTGGATCACATCGTCATACGCCGGCAAATCGCGATAGGGGCCATCCTGCCCGAAGCCGGTGCAATGGACATAGATGATGTCGGGCTTGATCTCCCGAACCGCATCATAGCCAAAGCCCAGCTTGGTGATGGCTTTGCCGCGCACATTGTGGATGAAGACATCCGCCGTCTTCAACAACTTGCGCATAACCGCAACATCGTCAGCCTGTTTCAGATCGAGCACGATCGAGCGCTTGCCACGGTTAAGAGTCATATGGGTCGAGCCCATCGTGCGGTTCTTGGTATGGCGGCCGATATAGCGCGAGACATCGCCCGCCGGGGGCTCCACCTTGATCACGTCGGCGCCCATATCGGCCAGCATTTGCGTGGCATAGGGACCAAATACGACGCTCGACAAGTCGACGATGCGGATACCTTCAAGCATGGACATAGGCGATTATCAAGCTTCCGAAAAACCGAATGCCCCGTGTTGCGCACCCATGCGAGCGACGTCTAGGCTCAAAATTGCTAGGTCGTGCATCTTTCCGTCGCGATCGCGCACATGATCGCGCAGCATCGCTTCGCCGCGAAAGCCCATTTCCTCAAACAGCGCAATGGCCCCGCGCTGGTCTGGCGTCATCCGTGCCATCAGCTTTTCAGCACCACCGTCGACTGCGTCGGTAAAACAATGCTGCAACAATATCCTGCCAAGGCCTTTGCCGCGCATCTCTTCGGAAATCAGGATTCGCAGTTCGGCAACATGCGCTGACCAGCCCAGCAGATCGCGCACAATGGCTGTTGTGCCGACGACTTCGTCTCCGTCAAGCGCGATCAGGCTGGTGATTTCGCCATCCGCAATCGAATCGATCCAGGCATTGATCACCTTGGGATGCTGGATATCGCGCGCGAGGAACAAAAGGTCGTGGCTCGGCAGCGATTGGGCGAATGCCCTGACCGCGCCCAGATGGATCACTTCAAACGGGGTCAGGGTGATTGGCGTGCCGCCGCAATCGACCGTTTTGGGATATTCGCTCAAAGGCTCCGCTCCTGCAGCCATTCATCCAGTTGCGGCCAGAGCCGCTTGATCGCATTGCCGCCCGCCACGAGGCTGACATGCCCGCCTTTCAGGACCACTTCCTGCTTGTCGGCTGAGCCGATCATCGGAACCAAGGGCTTGGAGGCTTCATAGGGCACGATATGATCATGTTCAGCCACGACGTGCATGAAAGGCACCTTGATGTTGCCCAGATCAACCTTGCGTCCGGCGATCTCCATCGTCCCTTCATACAGGGCATTGTCCCACATCAACTGTTCGGTGGTTTCCTTGAAATACCGCCC
>JANLQV010000105.1:0-2613 GCA_031368025.1 Sphingomonadales bacterium
GGACGTCAGATGCCAAGCGCGCGCACCGGATGGTCAAGGCCCTTGAAGCCGGTGTTGTGTGGGTCAATTGTTTCGGCGATGGCGATATGACGCAACCGTTTGGCGGCTACAAACAGTCGGGCAATACGCGTGATAAATCCATGGAGTGCCTGACCGGCTATATGCAGTCAAAAGCAGCCTGGTTTAATCTCGACTAGGTTCAGTCAGCGAAACATTTTCGGTGATCCAGTCCATAAAAGTGCGGATACGCACGTTTTCCTTCATGTCCTTGCGGCAAATCAGGCCCCATTCACCGGGGCAGACGGCCTTGTGATCGACCGGGCGCACAAGACGCCCGCTCGCAATGTCCTGATCGACAAAGGGTCCATTGACCAAGGCAATCCCCTGACCGTTCAACGCCATTTCCAAGGCCACCGCGAGCGTATCAACCAGCAGATAAGGCACTGACGGGGCAAAACTGAAATTGGCGGATTTGAACCAGGTTTCCCAGTTTTGCTCTTCGGTATAGATTGCAACCAGGGGCTGCTTCATCAAATCCGGCATGGCCACTGACTTGCCCATTTTTTCTCGCAGCGCGGGGCTACACACCGGGAACAAGGCATATTCAAAAAGCGGGACCCAATGGAACTTGGCAGGATCTGGCGTCGTTTCGCAATAGACCAGGCCGACATCGGCATGGACATCGTCAAATTCCCACTCAACCGCACAGGTGTTGAGCGTCAGTTTTACCTCGGGGTGATCCTGCAAGAATTGCGGCACGCGCTTTGCCAGCCAGCGTATCGACGCCGTCACATAGGTTTGGACGCGAAGCGGCTTGTCAAACGCGTTGCGATGAACGGCCTCGACACCTTGAAGCAGAGATTCGAATGCTGAACGAACATAAGGGTAAAGCACCCGACCGTCATCGGTCGAAACAATATGCCGACCTTCCTGTTCGAACAGCGTGACCCCAAGAGCGTCTTCGATCAACTGGACCTGATGGCTCACTGCCGGGTGGGTCAGGCAAAGCTCATCGGCTGCATCGCGAATACTCTGGTGCCGCGTCGCGGCTTCAAAGCCCTTCAGCGCCTTGAGTGGCGGCAGCTTCTTGAGGTCAATCTTGCCCTGCATCGACGCCCCCCCTCCCTGATCAAATCCTAACTTACCTTAGCGGCAATCGACGACGGAGCCCAATGGTAAATTAAATTTACAGGTTGGCGAGGGATCTTTCCACATACCCAGACCATCGCCAAACGACGATCAACTTGATCCGGCGGCAATCCGGGGCGGCAAGGTCTTCGAGGCTTGCTCCCAGAAATGCAGCAAGCCCTTGCTGAAACTTGTCGGCACATAGACATCGCAGGCTTCGTCACTCACCACGTGGAGACGCACCGCAACATGCTCGATAATCGTGGCTGCGCTGCATCCAGCCCCAAAGGCCGCCGCCTCGGCATCGAACACGCCGCCTTCCATGAGGAGCGAGCGCCAACCCCAACCGGACAAGCGGACGCGGACCAGTCCACCACCAATAGCCGTGATGGCACCATCTGCTTCAAGCATGCCGGGCAGCGCCGCGATATCGCCTTCGGCCAGCCACACGGTGGGCTCAAACCGGATCAGCCTCAAATCATCGTTTCCAGTTGACCTGCCAATGCGCGGCAAGGCAAAACCAAATGCCTTCTCAAACCGCGCGGCGACCGCGGGGCCATTGCTCCAGATCTCCAGCGCGTGCAGCGGCGCCGGTGGAAGCGACATTATTGAGACATCAGTCACGATAGCGCTCCCCCGAGGCATCATAGAAATGCGGCGCAACTACCTGCACTCTTGCCGATTGGCCACGTGTGGGAGAGGTTGCGATCAACACTTCGCCACTGCGCGCAAAGCCGCCTTGAAGGTGACCAAGCGCGATCGAGTCGCCAGTCAGAACACGTATCGCCGCTGCGGTCACATGCCCTTGAGGCTCACCCCCTAACTGCGTCACCAGCATTGCACCTTCGGGAATCGCTCCCCCAATCGCCTCCAACCCGACCAGCTGCCGACGATCAGGTGATGACAATGATGGCCGTGAAAGGCCCGACGCGCCAACGAAGCCGCCCACCTTGTTGAGCATCCTGTCGAGCGCCAGATCGTGCGGTGTCAACCGACCATCAATTTCGCCTCCGACCACCAGATGGCCTTTTTCTATACGGAGAAGTTCCATCGCCTCCAGGCCGTATAGGCAGCCGTCGTTCTTCAATGCCTCGGCCTCAATCGCATCCCAAACCGGAGAGGCTGAGGCCGCGTTAGCATAAACTTCAAAAGCGCGTTCGCCGCTATAGCTCGCCGCGAGCACAAGAACCGGGATGCCTGCGATTTCGGCTGAAACCGTCGACATGTGGCGGGGCATTTCCCCTCCCGTCACTTTGGAAAGCACCGCAATGGCACGAGGCCCAGCGACGGCAATCCCGACATAATGTTCCTGCACATTGACCGCCGAAACGCGCAGGTGCGGGCACAGATACTGTCGAACATACGAAATATGCGTCGCCATCCGGTCGGCGCCGCCGGTTGAACTTGTCAGGAGATAACGGGTGTCTGCCAGTCGCCAGACGGTGCCGTCGTCAAAAACCATCCCGTCTTCGCGCAACATGAAGG
>JANLQV010000174.1:0-3107 GCA_031368025.1 Sphingomonadales bacterium
CGGTCGGGTCGCTGCTGCCGATCGGCTGGTTCCAGCCTTCGCCGATGATTTCCTCGTCGCGGACCAACACGGGCGGTGCCACTTCCTGATAGCCGAACTCGCCCGTGTGCAGGTCGAGCATGAATTGCCCGAGCGCGCGGGAAAGGCGGGCCATGCCGCCGCGCAAATAAGCAAACCGTGCGCCGGAAACCTTCTGCGCCGTCTCGAAATCGAGCCCGAGAGCCGGGCCGATTGCGTCATGCTCCTTGGCCTCGAACCCGAAATTGCGGATATTGCCGCGCAGGTGAACGATGGCATTGTCATTTTCATCGCTGCCCTTCGGCACGATGTCATCGGGAAGGTTGGGAATGGCGGCGAGCGCATCGTTCAACGCGCCAAGGGCCAAGCGTTCTTCAGCTTCGAGCGCGGGTATGCGTTCCTTGAGCGCGCTGACGTCGGCCAGCAGCCTCTGTGCTTCCGCCTCGTCGCTTCGCCCCTTTGCGGCCCCGATCGCCTTGGAGGATTCGTTGCGGGTCGCCAACGCCGTCTGTAATGCCTGTGTCAGCGCCCGCCAGCGCTCGTCCGACGCAACAATCTGGGCTGCAACGGCGGCCCCGCCACGCCGAGCCAGCGCAGCATCGAACGCTTCGGGATTCTCTCGGATCAGGCGAATATCATGCATGGCGGTGCGCTATGGCGCGAGGCTTGACGCGTCGCAAGCGGATTGCTCAGTCCGGGTCGACCGGAACGCCGGGGACATGTTTGGACGTGCGAATCGTCAATGACGTTTTGACTCCGGCAACATTCGGCGCCGTGGTCAGTGAAGACGTCAGGAAAGACTGGAATTCCTGCAAATCCCGCGCAACGATCTTGAGGATAAAATCAATTTCACCGTTGAGCATGTGGCACTCGCGCACCGGATCAAGGGCCGCCACGTGTTCTTCAAACGCGCGAAGATCGGACTCTGCCTGGCTTTTGAGGCTCACCATCGCGAAAACGGTGATCGTATACCCCAGCCGCGCAGCGTTCAGCGAGGCGTGATACCCCTCAATCGTCCCATTTTCCTCGAGCGCGCGCACCCGGCGTAGGCACGGAGGGGCTGTCAGGCCGACATGTTCGGCAAGATCGACGTTGGTCATGCGTCCTTCAGATTGCAATTCTGCGAGGATGCGCCGATCGATCCTGTCGAACGAAACTTGCGCCATAGATGGTGTATCCTTTCTTCATCAGATACATCGCTGTAATTTTGTTACGATGCAAGGACATTGTGCCACTTTGCTACGGTCCGGTTTCGACGCTTCCCGCCACGCGCTGAACGCGCTATCCGATGCTCAGGAGAGAAGAATAATGATGGGCCGCTTTCCCCATGCGCTTTGATGATCGCCTTGCTACTCTGCTGATCCAACCCGCGGCGGACATCTCGGCGAAGGTCGCCCTGTGGGCCCAGATTGCGGACGTCATGACGCAAGAAGCGCATCGTTTATCGCCTGAGCAACGCGACGCGGGATTCGATCGACTGCGCCTTTGGCGCGATCTCGTCCCGGAAGAACGGCGGAGCGCGACTGCCGCTGCATTGTCGTTCCATCCGATGTCGGCGGAAATGGTAGATTTCTTTGCCGAAGATACAGCGCGGATTGCGGCTCCAGTGCTTACCCGCGCGCAGCTTTCCGAAGCTGAGTGGGTGCGATTGATTCCTGCCTGGCCACCAACCAGCAGAGCCTTGTTGAGGGAAAGACGGGACCTTCCCATTGAAGCCAACCGTCTCCTGGCAGCATATGGGACGCATGATTTTGCGCTCCCGGAAAATGTCGGGAGTGCTGCATCTGCAGGCTCACAAATACAAATCCGGGATATGGTTGCCCGAATCGAAGCCTATCGACGCGACCAGCAAGCGCTTAAACCCATCGACACGCGATCAGACTCGATCTTGGGCTTTCGTTTCGAATCTGGCAGCGATGGCATCGTCAACTGGGTTGAAGGCGCACCGCGCACGGCCTTGATCGGTATTTCACTGGTCGACATGGCGGAACCTGGCGGCTTTGGCGTGGACGGGCACGCTGCGGGCGCCTGCCGGCAGCGCATGCTGTTCCGCGATGCCCATCTCCAAGTGGCAGGGGCGGGCGGAGCCTCGGGCGGCTGGCTGATTTCCGCCAACCCGTTGTTCAATTCTGATGATGGACGCTTTATCGGGTATCGCGGTGTTGCAAAGCGCCGCGACACGATTGGAGCCAGCTCAAGCCCGTTGCTTGGCGGAAGCCTGTCGGCAGACTCGGTTCGCCAGCTTGCCCATGAACTTCGCACACCCCTCAATGCCATTCGCGGCTTTGGCGAGATGATCGAAGGCCAGTTTCTTGGCCCTGTCGCTCATCACTATAGCGATATGGCGCGCAAGATTGTGGGCGATGCATCGCGTCTGATGGCTGTCATTGATGACCTCGATTCGGCAGCGCGGCTTGAAACGGGAGATTGGCCGACGGAAAAACTGGACGATTCAGGGGTTGATCTCGCTGAAATTCTTGGATCCGTGGCGAAGGAACTCCGGCCTTTGAGTGATGATCGCGGAGTCAGGCTTCGGGTTGCGATCGCGCGCCAGATTCCCCACGCGCTTGTCGATCACTCGACCTGCACGAGGCTGGTCGGCAGGCTGCTTTCAGGTTTGATGGAACTGGCAGGCAAAGGCGAAGAATTAACAGCGCGACTTGAGTTTGCGGCTGCAGCGATCGCATTTCGGGTTGATCGCCCAAAAAACATAATCGGCCTTTCGCCCGAACAAATTTTCGCGACGGCCTCGGTCGACGATGAAATGGGGGCAGGCGACTTAGCCTTGGGGCTTGGTTTCACGACGCGATTGATTGATGCGATGGCACGCAGGGTTGGCGGCCATCTCGAGATTGGCCGCGAAAGGTTCAGCTTGATCCTGCCCTGCGTCGCGGATAGCTCTGGAGAGAGCAAGGAAAGCGGCTAGAATAAGTGCAAAATTCGGGGCAACCCAATCGTAGGCGGCGAAATGAAGGTCGGTTGGACCATCCCGCCCGAGCCGATGATCGTGTCCGCTTCGATTCCCGATTTGGACGGCGGTTTTCAGTTTTTGTAGATACCGAAGAAGAGTTTGACTGGAGCCGTCCGCG
>JANLQV010000179.1:0-2381 GCA_031368025.1 Sphingomonadales bacterium
CTGCCAAACGCGCGCGCATCGCAGCGCGATGCGGACCGATTTTTGGTTCCTCACAGATAATGGTGAGGTCAACATGTTCGATCGAACCGCCCCGTTGTGAAATAAGCTCGCATGCCTTGGCGACAAAGACATGGGATGCCACGCCTTTCCATTGCGCGTCGCTTGGCGGGAAATGGCTGCCAATATCGCCTTCACCGATCGCGCCCAGCAACGCATCGACCAAGGCGTGGAGCGCAACGTCGGCATCCGAATGACCAGCAAGCCCGAACGGATGTTCCAGCTTCAATCCGCAAAGCCACAGGTCTTTGCCCGCCTCCAGCCGATGGACGTCAAAACCCATCCCGGTGCGCACCGAGCGAGACGCTGCAAATCTGTCGTTAGCGGCCGACAGATCGGCAGCGTGCGTGATTTTCTCCAACGCCGGATCTCCTGCAACCACCGCCACGGCATAGCCCGCGGCCCTCGCCATCTGCGCATCATCGGTCGGAGTTCCGCCATTCCAGCGTTCATGTGACGTCATGATGGCATCAAACCGAAAGGCCTGTGGCGTCTGGATCCGGAGCAGGCCAGTCCGATCGACACCATTGCCCAAGACCGCGTCGCCATATGCCAGTGTGTCAACAACAGGCAAAGCGGGGAGGGCGCCATCGGCTTCATCAAGCGCTGATATCAGGCGATCAATCACCGCTGATGGCAGAAACGGCCTTGCCGCGTCGTGGATCAACACCCTGGTGACGCCCGATCCCGTCAGCGCATCCAGCCCGGCCTTGACCGAATCATGACGCTCTCGGCCTCCAGTCACGACTCCGCCAATATGACGTTCACCGAGCGCTGCTCTGGCAAGGCCTTCCTGACCTTGACCAATGACAACAAAGAGCGTTGCAATGCCGGGATGCGCCAGAAACGCATCAACCGAATGGGCAAGCAACGCCTTTCCGCCGAGATTGGCATATTGCTTGGGGGTATCGCCTCCCAGCCGGTCACCTTTCCCGGCAGCGACAATCAAGGCAGCGATGCTCATGCCGCGCCCATAACCCCCGGATCGTTGGTGCGGAAGGGGTGTTGCGCTGCAACATGTAATTGGATAGGGAATTGCTGAAATTTTAGGCAGAATATGCAGACGCTCCAACCCATTACCATTGGCCCCGTGCGGATTGAGGCTCCTGTGATCCTCGCGCCGATGACCGGCGTGACGGACATGCCATTTCGCACGCTCGTCCGCCGGTTCGGCTCCGGGCTGAATGTGACCGAGATGATCGCCAGTCAGGCCATGATCCGAGAGACGCGCCAATCGCTCCAGAAAGCCGCCTGGGACGCCGCCGAAGAACCCGTTTCAATGCAACTCGCCGGGTGCTCGCCCAAGGAGATGGGGGAGGCCGCAAAACTCAACGAAGATCGTGGCGCTGCGATTATTGACATCAATATGGGCTGCCCGGTCAAGAAGGTGGTCAACGGCGATGCCGGCTCGGCCCTCATGCGAGACCTTCCGCTTGCCACCCGCATTATCGAAGCCACGGTCAAAGCCGTCAAAGTGCCTGTGACGGTCAAGATGCGGATGGGCTGGGACCATCACAGCCTCAACGCGCCCGAACTGGCACATATTGCAGAAGATCTGGGTGCAAAATTGATCACGGTGCATGGCCGGACGCGCTGCCAGATGTATCGCGACGGCGCCGATTGGGCCTTTGTTCGCAAAGTGAAGGATGCCGTGCAAATTCCGGTGATCGTCAATGGCGATATTTGCTCGGTGACGGATGCGCAGGACGCGCTCGAGCAGTCAGGCGCGGACGGGGTCATGATCGGACGCGGCGCCTATGGCAGGCCTTGGCTGCTCGCTCAGGTGATGGCAGCCCTGACCGGAAAGCCCCCCGCCGCCGATCCGTCTGTTGAACAGCAATATCACATGATTACAGGTCATTACCATGCAATGCTCGAACACTATGGGGAATTGACGGGAGTCAATATGGCCCGCAAGCATATCGGCTGGTATACGAAGGGATTGCCCGGATCAGCCGAATTTCGCAATCGCGTCAACCAGATCGGGGACTCACGCACGGTGCTGAGTGAGCTTGAGCAATTCTATTCGCCCTGGCTCAGTCGCGCAGCGGCCTGACATGAAAGTGGCGCCCGATGCGTCCGATGTGCTCGTCGCTTTGCAAACGGCGATCCTGATCGTTGACCCTGATGGCCGTATTGCCGATGTGAATGCCGCAGGCGAAGCCGCTCTCAACATCAGCGCAACCCACCTGAAGGGCAGAAAACTGGTGGACATGCTCAGTATGCCACCGGGGTTTGATGCGACCAGTGACGGCCCGTTTGCCGCCTATGAAGTCACCTTATCGACGGTGCGCGGTGCCAATTTCCGGGCGGATTTCGTTGCA
>JANLQV010000209.1:0-4559 GCA_031368025.1 Sphingomonadales bacterium
CACCTGTCGAGCCCAAACGCCCAACACGGCGAGCGTATGCCATTCGATTTTCTGCTGCACTCAATGGCGGTGGATTTGAAGGCACGCGCGATTGGCGTCATTCTCTCGGGAACCGGTTCGGATGGGTCGCTCGGGTTGGTCGCTGTGCGGGATGCTGGCGGTTTCGTCATCGCCCAGGAGCCTGGGGAAGCTGAATATGACGGGATGCCCAAAGCCGCGATTGCGGCCCACGCGGTTGACCTGATCCTGCCGATCGCCAAGATCGCCGAAGTGCTTGCCAACCCCAATCTCCGCGTCGCCGGCAGTCACACCGCAGCGACTTCGCGGAGCAAGTCTATCCAATGCCTGCCCGAAATCATTGCGTTGCTGCGCAAGACGACTGCGCATGATTTTTCGCTCTACAAGCGCGGCACGCTGCAACGGCGGATCGAGCGGCGGATGGCGCTGGCGTTGATCGAGCCCCACAATATGGGGCGATATCTCGCGATGCTCGAAGGCAGCGCGCAGGAGATCGATCTGCTCGCGAAGGATTTGCTGATCAACGTCACCAGTTTCTTCCGCGATCCCAAAGTGTTTGATCTGCTTGCGGAAAAAATCATCCCCGATCTCGTCCGCAATCAGGCCCCTGACATGCCGCTGCGGATATGGATCGCGGGGTGCAGCACGGGCGAGGAAGCCTATTCGTTCGTGATGCTGTTCCGTGAAGCGATCACTGCGGTCAACGGCAACGTCACGTTACAAGTATTTGCGTCCGATGTTGATGCCGATGCAGTCGCGAGCGCACGCGATGGACTCTACGCGGAAACCATCAAGAGCGAAGTTTCGCCCGCCCGGCTAGCGCGCTTTTTTAACAAAGAAGAACGCGGTTACCGCGTCTCCCCCGAACTGCGCGCCGCGGTAGTCTTTACGGTGCAGGATGTCCTTAGCGACCCGCCATTTTCCCGGCTGGACCTGATTTCGTGTCGGAATTTGCTGATCTATCTCGACACAGAGGCACAAGCGAAGATTATCTCCGTGTTTCATTTCGCGCTGCGAGACGGGGGCACATTATTGCTCGGCAATGCCGAAACGGTTGGCACGGCTGACGGGCACTTTTCAGTGATTTCAAAACCCAACCGCCTTTACCGGAACACAGGTCGCGGTCGCTTGGGAGACGCTGGCTTTTCGCCGATGGGGATCGATGTCGGGCGGCTCTCTGCTCAGCCGTGGCAGGGGCAACCGCTATCGAATCAGGCGGCCCTCGCTGAACTCTGCCAACGGCTTGTGCTGGAAAGCCATGCCCCTGCGGCAGTGCTGATCAATCATAAGCATGATTGCCTTTATTCGCTTGGGCCAACCGAACGTTATCTCCGCGTTGCTCCCGGTTATTCGACACATGATGTGTTGGCGATGGCACCGCAAGGTCTGCGCACCAAATTACGTTCGGCGATCCAACGTGCAATCAAGGCAAAGGCCCGCTTCGTGACTGCTGGCGGCCAGATCAGCCATGGCGGCAAACCTGTTTCTTTCACGATTGATGTGATGCCCGTCGTTCATAACGGCGAGGATTTGTTGCTGGTGTGCTTCGTCGAAATGGCATCGCGTGCGGCACGGCAAGGTCAACCGACCACAGCGCGCGATGCGCCACGCATCGCCGAGCTTGAGCTGGAACTCGACGTCCTGAAAACCGAACTGCAAGGTGCGAATCATAGCCTTGAGGTTTCGGGCGAAGAGCAGCGCGCGATCAATGAAGAGGCGCTGTCGGTCAACGAGGAATTTCAATCGACCAATGAGGAATTGCTGACATCCCAGGAGGAATTGCAATCCTTGAATGAGGAATTGACCGCACTCAACAGCCAGCTCCAGGAAACACTCGACCGGCAGCGGAGGACTTCGAACGATTTGCAGAATGTGCTCTACAGCACCGATGTTGCAACGATGTTCCTTGATCCAAACCTCAACATCCGTTTTTTCACACCTGCGACCAAAGCATTGTTCAACGTCCGCGCTGGCGACGTCGGACGCCCCTTGGCCGATCTCAGCTCGCTATCAGCAGATCGCAAATTATCGGGCGATGCCCACGCCGTGCTCCAAAATCTTGAGCCGATTGACCGCGAGATTGAAACCGAAAATGGCAGGTGGTTCACCCGCCGGATCATGCCTTACCGCGCTGATGATGATGATGTGGAGGGTGTCGTCATCACCTTTACCGACATTACAGACCGCAAGCAGGCGGCCCAGATCATGATGGAGGCCAAGCAAATCGCCGAACAGGCAACCATCGCGAAATCGCGCTTTCTTGCGGTGGCGAGCCATGATTTGCGCCAGCCGCTCCAGACCCTGGTTCTCCTCCAAGGGTTGCTCGCCAAAAATGTTGAGAGCGAAAAGGCGCAAAAACTGATCACGCGGGTGGATGACACTTTGGGCGCGATGTCAGGGATGCTGAATACCTTGCTTGATATCAACCAGATTGAAGCAGGCAACGTCACTCCCGACTTGGTCACGTTCCCGATCGACGATCTGCTCAAACGGTTACGCGATGAATTCACCTATCATGCACAGGCGCAAAAACTGGTTTTGCGCGCGGTGCCGTGCAGTCTTTGGATCACCAGCGATCCGCGTTTGCTGGAACAGATGATCCGCAACCTGATCTCGAACGCCCTTAAATATACCAAACGCGGCAAGGTGCTGATCGGGTGTCGCCGCCGGGCGGGCAAGCTCAGCATTGAAGTGTGGGATACCGGCGTCGGCATTGCACAAGGCGAACTTGATGCCGTGTTTGATGAATATCATCAACTGGATAACGCCGCGCGCGAACGCAGTCGGGGTCTTGGACTTGGCCTTTCGATCGTCAAGCGGCTCGGGATTTTGCTTGGTCACCCGGTCGTCGTTCGGTCGCAAATTGATCGTGGGTCGGTCTTCTCCGTAGAAATCGCATTGCGGGCGCCGGATGCTGCCGCGCCGTTTGAACTGCAACGGCCTCACGATGGGATGGTCGCCGATGCACCGCTGACTGGCAATATCCTTGTGATAGAGGATGATCCAGAAGTGCGCGAACTCCTTAATGTTATTCTGAACGAAGAGGGCCATGACGTCACCACCGTTGCCGATGGCCGCGCTGCGCTGGAGCATTTGCGAGTCACACAAATTCAGCCCGACCTCATCTTGTCAGACTTCAATCTTCCGGGCGGGATGAACGGTCTGGAACTCGTCGAAAAGCTGCGCGCAAAACTCGAACGCCAGCTTCCGGTGATCATACTGACCGGCGACATTTCGACCGACACGCTGCGTAATATCGCGCGCGACGATTGCGTTCAGCTCAACAAGCCGGTCAAGCTCAACGCGCTGACACAGGCGATCCAGCGACTGTTGATCGGTGTACAAGCTGTTCCAATCGCACACTCCGGCGCCGGCCCGGTCATCTACGTTGTCGATGACGATCTCAATATCCGGGAAGCGATGCGCGAAATGCTCGAGGGCAATAGCCGCAGCGTTGAGGTCTATGCCGATGGAGAGTCGTTCCTTGCCGCCTATACGCCCGGCCGCGAAGGCTGTCTGCTGATCGACGCCTATCTGCCCGGCATGACCGGCCTTGAGGTTTTGCGAAAGTTGAACGGCGCGGGGGATCAGATGCCCGCGATCATGATCACCGGCAACAGCGATGTCGCGATGGCAGTGCAAGCGATGAAGGCGGGCGCATCAGACTTCATCGAAAAGCCCATCGGGCCCAGAGAACTCCTCGCCAGCGTGGCGCGCGCGCTCGATCTCGCGCGGGACACCAACAAGCGCGCTGCGCATCACGAGGCTGCTGCCCAGCATGTCGCTGGCCTCACCAAGCGCCAGCGCCAGATCATGGATATGGTGCTCACTGGACAGCCCAGCAAAAACATTGCCGCAGACCTTGGCATCAGCCAACGCACCGTCGAAAACCACCGCGCCGCGATCATGATCAAAACCGGGGCGACCTCGCTTCCCGCGCTGGCACGATTGGCGCTGGCAGCCAAGACTAAGTAGATTCCGAGTCTGGCAGGGCGGTTCCGCGCGGCTAGTCTCTGGGGCAAGTTCGAACGTGACGACGCTTTGTGGGGGCTGCCGCGACCCGCATGACCGTATCACTCCACAGAATGGACGCAGCTACACATCAGGCGCGTTCGCCCGAGACCTGCAATGACGGGTCGATCAATGACGAAGGATAGCGACTATGCCGGGCAAAATGCAACCGAGCTTGTTCATTCCCCATGGTGGTGGGCCGTGCTTTTTCATGCCAGACCCCGACCACATCTGGACTGGGATGGCGGCCTTCCTGAATAGCCTGGGCAATACGTTATCCGAGCGACCAAAGGCGATCATCGTCGTTTCAGGCCATTGGGAAACCAACGGTTTCGCCTTCACCGGCGCCGAGCATCCTGACCTCATATACGATTATAGCGGCTTTCCGCCCGATACCTATCAGCTCCGCTATGATGTGCCCGGCGCCCCGGCGCTGGCCGCCCGTGCCGCGCAGATGCTTCAGGATGCAGGCATGACGGGGTCGGTCCATCCGACCCGTGGCCTCGACCACGGCGTGTTCGTGCCGCTGA
>JANLQV010000224.1:0-3153 GCA_031368025.1 Sphingomonadales bacterium
AGGAAAATGCAGCGGGCGGCCGTGTCGTGACTGCGCCGACCAATGGGGCTGCTGGAGTATTGCCAGCCGTCCTCAAATATTTTGAAGTCTTTACGGCCCAGCCGAGCCAGTCGGGAAGTCGCCAGTTTCTGACAACGGCCGCCGCGATCGGCTTTCTTTACAAGAAGCGCGCTTCGATCTCGGCGGCGGAAATGGGTTGCCAGGGCGAAGTCGGCGTTGCCTGCTCGATGGCTGCGGCGGGTTTGGCCGCTGCCTTGGGCGGAAGCAATGCACAGGTCGAAAATGCCGCAGAAATCGGTATGGAGCATAATCTTGGATTGACCTGCGATCCGATTGGCGGACTTGTCCAGATCCCGTGCATCGAGCGCAACACGATGGGCGCGATCAAGGCGATCAATGCTGCCTATCTGGCGCTCCAGGGAGATGGCAGCCACATTGTCAGCCTTGACGCCGTCATTGAGACGATGCGCCAGACCGGCGAAGACATGCGTTCAAAATATAAGGAAACGAGCCTTGGCGGCCTGGCCGTCAATGTTGTCGAGTGCTGATGCCACTCTCCACGACGTGTTGACCCGGCATCCGCCGAAATATCGTTCAAACGCCATAGAGCAGCAGGATACATCCCGTTTGTGTGGTGCCTGCATCGTGTCGGCTGCCCGGTGGCGAAGAGAGATGGTCTCCTGTGCAAAACCTTCGGCCCTCGAGCAGAAAATCTCCTGAGAGGACGACAAGGTGTTCATGCTCGTAATGATCATGGGCCGGGATGATCGATGCCGGGGCGCAACGCATGAGTTTGGGGCCCTTCGCCCAAAGGCGCTTCATGTCGACACCGGGAAAAACATTGCGCCAGTTGCCCGCGTCGAATGCGTTCAGTTGCTTGCCGTCGCTCTGAAAATGGTCCGCAGTCATGATCGCCGCCACGATACGCGCTTTCATTCCGGCCGGCGGCTCCATATCTCCGGCGGCTCCTGCAAGTGGAGCGAACATCGCTTCTCGCTCGTCAATCTGCGCATCGAGAACCGGATCGGCAAGGCGTTGACGCGCAATGTCTGCCCGCTCGCCGGGTGAGAGCGCGCCGATCGCAAAATATCCCGCCTGAATTACGTCGCTCATCTTTGCATGCACTCCTTAAGGGCCAGCATGCCCCGCCTGACCCAACTTTTTGCTGTGCCAAGGGGAACTGACAAATGTTCAGCCAGCTCGGAATGGGTCAAACCATATGTATATGTCAAAACGATCGCATTTCCCTGATCCTCGGGCAGCCGCTTCAGGCACTGGCCGAGACGCGAATCGGGAGGATCCACAGGAGCCACTGGAATAACAAAATCGTCGATCGGTTCGGTCGGGCGATCGGAGCGGATCATGTTCAACGCAACATTGCGAACAACCACGCTCATCCAGCCAATCGGACTGCCACGGGCAGGATCATAGAGTTTCGCCCTTCGCCATACGTTGACATAGGCTTCCTGGGTCGCGTCCTGCGCGACGGACTCATCGCGCAAAATGCGATAGGCGATCGCAAAGAGCCGCCGCGATGTGGCGTCGTAAAGCTGCTCGAACGCGGCCAAATCCCCCTCGGCGACGTGCGCCAGCAATTGCTC
Source organism: Sphingomonadales bacterium (assembly GCA_031368025.1). GTDB lineage: Bacteria > Pseudomonadota > Alphaproteobacteria > Sphingomonadales > Sphingomonadaceae > Aquisediminimonas. Next base: position 1,602 of record JANLQV010000224.1, read on the forward strand.
CAGCGTCGCCACTGTAATCCGTTCAGATCGCGCCAAGGCCATGATCCCTCCCAATACGCTATTGTGAACGTTCGAGATCAGGAACGGCAAATCCCCAAACGATCCACTGGCGCCTCGCAAGTCGAGATATGGGCGGTCGATGCGTTGTGTTGGAAGCCGTTGCAAAATAGAGGCACGCGAATGCGTCGCGAGACGAATCCAGCGTTATGCCCGAGAGAGGCAGCGAAGTTAAAAAGGCCTCGCCCGGCCCGGCGCGGCTACAATGATTCAATTTGGCACCCCTCAGTTTGCGATCAACGCCGCTTTCGATATAAATACATCCAATTCGGAGTTCCGGATGCACGCCGCACAAATTATTTCTCGAAAAATGTTACGCCTGATGTCCAGACCGCTCTAGGATCGCAGGAAGTCGGGAATCGGGGATACATGGCGCGCATGATGAAGGCATGGCTGATTGTCACGGCAATCGCAGGGTTGGCAGGGTGCGATCGCATCGATCCGCAATGGAAAGGGTGGGTCTATCCCGATCGAACGGACCCGAGCGTCGACTGGAAGCTGGGCACCTTTGCAACCCTCGAAGAATGCCGAACCGCCGCTCAAAGCATGATCCGCTGGCTACCGGACAAGGATGCTGCGGATTATGAATGCGGATATCAGTGCAAGCCGTCCGACTTTCTGGGCAGACTGGATGTCTGCACGGAGACGCGGCAATAGCGCGGCGGAAAATGCTGGGGAGGTTGAGAGCGTTCGACCTACGGCCCCGAAAGTCTGGAATGGGCGGCGCCCTCAAACGGATCCTCATGAGTAACAGAAAAAGCGACGCCAATTTGGCTGCGGGCCTATCGCTATCAACTTAACAGCCAGAACCGCAGCATCACCGGACTGTTCAACGGCAATGCCGGGACCGCATTTACCGTGAGCGGTATTGAACCATCGAAGTCGCAGTTCGATGTCGATGCGGGTCTCAGCCTCGCGGTGGGTAAAGGCGGAGCGATCTTTGCCGGTTATCAAGGCTCATTCCGTGGCGACCTTACCCGCCACGGTGGATCAGTAGGCTTCCGTTTCGGCTTCTGACGCGCCGATACTTTGAATAGAAAAGGGGCACCTTTTGGTGCCCCTTTTTTTTTGGACAGTCGGAGTGTCGTTTGGTGTGCGTTCAGATGGGTCGTATCTAGCATCAACTGAGCCGGCTTTTGAGCGTGACATTGCTCGCTTGAGATTGCCGCACTCGCTGCTAGACTCCGGCAAAAGCCCCATAGGAGCCGCATGATGCGCATTGTTCACGCGCTCGCCCTTTTTGTCCTGATCGCCAGTCCGACCCTTGCCGAACCCGTGCCGGAGCGCCCCTTGCCCAATTACCCCCACACCCGCGCCACCGATCTGGTCGAAGAACAATTCGGCGAAAAAATTGCCGATCCGTTCCGCTGGCTGGAAAATGACGTCCGCACCGATGCCGAAGTGCGGCAATGGGTAACCACGGAGAATGAAGTCAGCGGCGCCTATCTGAAATCGCTGCCTGGCCGTGACATTCTCGCCGCACGGATGAAGCAAC
>JANLQV010000228.1:0-2468 GCA_031368025.1 Sphingomonadales bacterium
ATCCCGCCGCTCCACGGCGCACTGCTCAAGAATGAGCAGGATGTGATGCTCTTCGAACGACTGGCCTTCATGTCGCGGCGGCAGCAGGGGTAAGGAGAAAGAGCATGCCCTACACTGGCCGGTGCGCCTGCGACGCGGTTCACATTACAATCAGTGCTGAACCGCTTACAGTGCGCCAGTGCTGGTGTCGGCATTGTCAACAACTGGCGGCTGGTCACGCCACAACGAACGCGATTTTCCCGACCGACGCGATTGAGTTTTCGGGCAACGTTAAGTGGAACGAGCATCGGGCCGAGAGTGGTAACACCCTGAGTTGGGGTTTCTGCCCTGAATGCGGCACGCAGCTGTTCGCCTTTTCGTCAGCCCGCCCACAAATGAGGGTGGTCCGCGCCGGAGCGATCGATCGACCGCACGGAATTAAACCGCAGGTTGCGATTTGGACCGACGAAGCGCCAGAATGGGCATTCTTTTCGAGCGAAATGGAACGTCACCCGCGTCAGCCACCTTCCCCTCCCGCACCGAAGGCCTGACGCAATGTTTTTCAACTTCCTCGATGAACTTCGCGCCGCTGGCATTTCCGCCAGCATGAAGGAGCATCTGATCCTTCTCGAAGCGCTCGACAAGGAAGTGATCGAACGCGATCCGGAGGAATTCTATTACCTGACACGCGCCATTTTCGTGAAGGATGAAGGTCTGCTTGATCGCTTCGATCAGGTGTTCGGCAAGGTCTTCAAGGGGATCATTACCTCCTATGGCGAACAGAATGCCGATATCCCCGAGGAATGGCTGAAAGCGATTGCCGAGAAATATCTGTCGGCCGAGGAAATGGAAGCGATCAAGGCGCTCGGATCGTGGGAAGAAATTATGGAGACGCTCAAGAAGCGGCTCGAAGAACAGCAGAAGCGCCATGAGGGCGGGAGCAAATGGGTTGGGACTGGCGGCACCTCCCCCTATGGCAATTCGGGCTATAATCCGGAGGGCGTCCGCATCGGCGGCGAATCCACGCACAAGCGGGCGGTGAAAGTCTGGGACAAGCGCGAATTCCAGAACCTTGACAACACCAAGGAATTGGGCACCCGCAACATCAAGATCGCGCTCCGCCGCCTGCGCAAATTCGCCCGCGAAGGCGCGCTCGACGAACTCGATATCGACGGAACGATCGACGGCACCGCGCGCAAGGGCTGGCTCGATATCCAGATGCGCGCCGAACGACGCAATGCGGTCAAACTGCTGCTGTTTCTGGATGTTGGCGGCTCAATGGATCCGCATATCAAGCTGTGCGAGGAATTGTTCAGCGCCGCAACGACCGAGTTCAAGAATCTCGAATTCTTCTATTTCCACAACTGCCTGTATGAAGGCGTGTGGAAGGATAATCGCCGCCGCTTTGCCGAGCGCACCCCAACTTGGGATGTGCTTCACAAATTCCCGCATGATTACAAGGTCGTGTTCGTCGGCGATGCTGCGATGAGCCCCTATGAAATCAGCCATCCCGGCGGATCTGTCGAACATTTCAACGAGGAATCCGGGGCTGTGTGGACTCAGCGGGTGACGACCACCTACCCGGCGACCGTATGGCTAAACCCCACGCCCGAACAGCATTGGGGCTATTCGCAATCAACCAAGCTGATCAAGGAATTGATGAATGATCGCATGTATCCGCTCACCCTTGCCGGGCTGGACGATGCGATGCGGTCATTGACGCGCAAGCATTAGAGCAACGCGCCAAAATCTGCATCACCTGTCATTGCAAGCCCTAATTGGCCGCAGTTCCCGCTGAAGATTTCGGCACACTGGACAAATGTTCATGCACGATCAGCCAGATCTTGTCCGGCTGCTGCTTGTAGACATCGGTATAGCGCATCCGCAATTTTTCCGGACCGTTCTTGCCCGTGATCATCATCGTTGCCACCCCCGAACTGATGATCAAATGATCACTCAGGATTTGCAAGTTTCGCTTGCCCGGAGAAAAACTGGTGGGCTTCAAGGCAACGAAACTTTCCGTCCACTTCGTCGCAACGGCACGATCTCTGGTCGGTTCGTCTAAGGCAGGATCAAAGACAACTGCATCGGGCGCGTAATGCTCCATGATCCGATAGGGATCCCCCGAAGTGAAAGAAGCCTCGACAGCATCAACAATCTTGCCAGCTTCCTCGATCGTCGGATGTTCGATCTTTTCATGCCTGCAGGACGTCAGGACAATCATGCAAGCGATCGCTGGTAGGAGTTTCTTCACTTCATTGTCCCCTGTTTGGGAATGGAGCCAGCGGCGCCACCCTGGTCAGCCTGAACGCAAAACAACAGGATGTGAGGCTAGGCGGATGCCGTTGCAACGCAAGCAGATTCGCCGATCGACCGTTCATCAATAACGCAGATAAGGTCGCCGTTCTTCGCTCCACGCAGCTTCGTCACGTGCGGCTAGTACCTGAAGATCCTGAGGCGTTGCGGCTGGATTATCGACCCATTCGCGC
>JANLQV010000239.1:0-10378 GCA_031368025.1 Sphingomonadales bacterium
GCGTGTCATAGGCGGTCAGCCCCGCAAAGATCAGGACGCCCAAGGCGCTGATCACAAGCTGGAACGGGCCAGACTGCATAAAAATGTTGACGACGCTGGCAACGAGAAGCCCGACCACGCCCATGATGAGGAATGTGCCGAAGCCCGACAAATCCTTTTTCGTGGTATAACCAAACAGGCTGAGGCCTGCGAAACCGCCGGCGGTTGCGAAGAAGACCTGTGCAATCGACGTGCCGGTATAGATCAGGAAGATTGTCGACATCGACATCCCCATCACGGCGGCATAGGCCCAGTAGGTGGCCTGCGCGGCGGCGGTTGACATCCGGTTGATGCCAAAGCTCAACGCGAAGACGAAGCCAAGCGGCGCGAACATGATCACATATTTGAGAATGCCTGGAGACATCATGACCGACTGGGCATAGCCACTGCGTGCAAACAGCAGCGCAACGATGCCCGTCAGCAACACGCCAGACGACATATAGTTGTAAACAGACAACATGTAGGAACGCAGGCCCGCATCATAAGCGGCGCTTTGCGTGCCAGCAGCAGCACCCAGCGGGGCACCGACAATGCGGGGATCGGACCAGTTGGCCATCGTGATTTCACTCCTTTGCCCGGTGGAAAGCACCGGATGAAGACAATATTGGTAGAAACCCTATAAAATTCAAGCAAAACCGGACAACATGCCCCGGCGTTCGTTGCACGCCCTTCAACCGTGGCTATTTCCGTTCCGCCTTTTTCGCCGTCATGACTTCGCGGAAGCGTTTGGCCCAGTTGGGCTTCACTTCTTGCGAGCCCCTTGCAATGGCAAGCGCATCGGCGTGGACGTCCGCAGTCACGACCGAGCCTGCCGCAACGATCGCGCCGTCACCAATGGTGACCGGAGCCACCAGCGCGGAATTGGAGCCAATGAACGCACCTGCGCCGATTTCGGTGCGGTATTTGAAGAAACCGTCATAATTGCAGGTGATCGTCCCCGCCCCGATATTTGCACTCGCGCCGACATCGGCATCGCCCAGATAGGTTAGATGGTTGGCCTTGGCACCCTTGCCGAGCCGCGTCTTTTTAATCTCGACGAAATTGCCGACCTTGGATTTCTCCTCAAGCACCGTACCGGGGCGCAATCGCGCGAAAGGACCGATTTCGACGCCGCCCGATATGGTCGCACCCTCGATGTGCGAGAAGCCGTGGATCGTGACGGCATCGGCGACACTCACGCCAGGCCCGAAAAAAACATTGGGCTCGATCACGACATCGCGGCCGATCACCGTATCATGCGCGAACCAGACGGTCTCCGGGGCGATCAAGGTCGCGCCTTCCTCCATCGCCCGCTGGCGGCGACGATCTTGCCACGTTGCTTCCATCGCCGCGAGTTCGGCGCGGCTGTTGACGCCAGTCACTTCTGTGGCCCCGGTTTCGATAACCACGCTCACACGCCCCGCCTTCATCGCGACCATCACGATATCGGGCAGATAATATTCGCCCGCAGCATTGTCGTTTCCAACCTGCGCCAATAGCGTGAACAATTCATGCGACCGCACCGCCATCAGTCCCGAATTGCACAGGTCAATGGCGCGTTCCGCGGGGCTGGCATCCTTGAACTCGACCATATTGGCGATTGTCTGACGGTCGTTACAGACGATCCGGCCATAGGCACCGGGATCGGCGGGGCGGAAGCCCAGAATGACGGTTGCGGGCGCGTCGGCCTCATTCAACCGGTCGAGCATCGCCTGCATCGTTTCCGCGCGAACCAGCGGCACATCGCCGTAAAGGATCAGGACATCGCCGTCGAACCCGCCCAGCGCCGCTTTCGCCTGTTGAACAGCATGGCCGGTGCCAAGCTGCGGCTCCTGCACCGCAAGCACGCAGCCCAGGCCGACCAGCGCCGCCTCGAGCTGTTCCTTGCCGCTGCCGACAACGACCACCTTGTGCGCCGGGGCCAACGCCTGAACGCTTGCCAGCAAATGCATCAGCATGGGCTTGCCCGCAATCGGGTGAAGCACCTTGTGCAAATCGGATTTCATCCGCGTGCCCTTGCCTGCAGCAAGGATGATGGCGGCGACGGGTCTTTTGCTCATGCCCGCTCCCTTGCCACCAAATTGTTCCGGTTTCCAGAACTAGACGCCCGCCATTTCGTCCACAGATGCCGCGCCAGCTTCAACGAGGGCATCCGGATCCAGTGCGAGCGGACGTAAAAGGCAAAGCGCAATATCTTGCGTGTCTCCTGCCCCCAGCCGTTTCGCGCCAGCAGCCGGCTCAGGTAAAACACGTCTCCGCGCCGTGCTTCCCACGCCAGCCACGGATCGACCGGCGTGTCGAACAGATGGTGGGTGAGCCGCAGCGCGCGCGACAGACAGGGCGTCAGGCTGTGCCGCGCCGAACTGGCACGCAGCCGCTGCCAATAATCCCCGGTGTCGCGATGCTCGCGAATCAGCCGGTCAATGTCCCACAAATTGCGCAAGCCCCCGGCAAGATCGCCATCGGCGAACAGATGCGCAACCGCGTGGATGACCATGTCTTCCGGCGAGAGGGTGAACAAGCCATTGCCCAGCGGAACCGCCCCCGCAATCAACGCTCCCGCGTTCGGCCTTACCTGCGCCGTGAGCGGCAGGATCGTGTGGTGGACGTCGATCATCCGGTCGCGGTCGCGGTGGATCAGCGGAGGGAGTTCGTGCATGTGGCGGCGATAATAGACATCGTCATAGGGATCGGGCTTCACCCATTCCCAACCCGCCGCCAGAAGCGCCTTTTCGGCGTCATCCAAACGGTCACGCGGCACAAGGATATCGAGGTCGCCAATCTGCCGCCCCCGCGCGGCATCGAGGCCCGCTGCTGCGAAAGCCGTGCCCTTGAGCAGGATGACGGGAATATCGAGCGGCGTCAGCGCGCGGCGCGCCATCTCCGCCTCCCACAGCGCCTGAACCCGCTGCACTTCCGACGCCTGCCGCGCTTCGTCAAGGATCGCCGCCGCCTTTGCCGGGATCGGCAGACCGGCGAGCCGCCACGCCAAGCTGGCCGTCAGCCGCTCGGCATGGGCCATCGCGAGCAGCGCCGTCCAGCGGTGCGCATCAAGGCCGAGCACATAGGGCGGATCGGACAGGGCCTTGGTCAAATGCCGGGCGTCCATCACCAGAGCGCCTCCACCAGCCTGATCGCAGTCTGGGTATCGGGATAGTCGATCGCCTTGGCGGGAACGCCAGACACGAGCCGGGTCAGCGCATCGAATCCTGCTTCCCCCAGTGCAACATAATTGGTGGACGCTTGCGTCAGTCGGACAAAAACTTCGCTGGGCCCGACATCGCGGGTTGCCGCTTCATGGCCGAAACGGGGAAACAGGATCAGCGCGGGCAGCGCAGCCTCGTTCATCGCGGCAATGGCCGCAGCATCGGGCACCATGTGTCGCAGATCACCCTTGGGTGTGCCCGCCATCAGCGGCCCGAACTGCGCCTTCGGGCAAAGCCGCTGCATTTCGGCAATCGCTTCATTCTTGAGGCTGATCGGGCGTGGGAAGGGGTGGACAAGGCCAGTGGCCGGATCGATCAGCGCAAACTCATCTCCCAGAAAGCGCCAGCCCCGGCTGCCGAGCAGCGCGGACAGGGTTGACTTCCCCGATCCGGACTCGCCGGTCATGATGAGCACCCTGCCGTCGCGCTCGACGCTTGAGGCATGGAGCAGGAGGAAGCGCCGCTCGCCCAGTGCCATTTGCAGGTTCATCGCCATTTCAGCGGCGATCAGGCCGTGGACGAGCGAGACCGGCACCGCGTCGGGCAAGACATAATCCCCCCGGATCGCGACTTGCGGGCGGATCAGCCGCCGTAAGGGATTGGTTGCTTCCAGCCGCACGGTAAAATCGGGGATGGCGTCGGTCGGTTCGGGATAGCTGGAATAAAGGCCTTCGAGCGCAGTAACGGGGGGCCGCCAGTCGCTCCCGATACGAAAGGTTCTTGGTCCGACCGTGACGGAAAGACTGTGCCTCATCGCCGGGACACCAGCCCGATGGCTTCGAGTTCGGCAAGCCGCGCAGCCAGTGCCTCGGCGGCTTCAGCCGTGATCTCGGCACCATCAAACAACAGCGAACACAACGCCGCCGACGTCATGGGGCATTTGCCGAGCGCTGCCAGTATCTCGGGCATCGGTTCGGACACGATATGCGTCTGCCCCGAAGGCCGGTGATAGAGCGCCGTCAGTGCGTCGAGCGGGACGACCCTCAGATGGCCCGGCGGATCGGCTGCGAAAACAGGATCGGCCATACGCGCCGCGTCAGCGCGGCATCTGAAGCGATGCGTAGCAAGTAAAGCCGCTCTGCCCCGCCTGAAGGCGACGGATATAATTGATATAGGCCTGGCTCTGCGACGCCTCGGTGCCGGGCAGGGTGCTGCCACCAAGCGCGCGTTTGACTTCCTCGCCCGTGAAGGGCCGTCCAGCAGGCGCGAAGGCTCCCGCTGTGCCGGGTGGCACGAGTTTTCCGTCTGCCGCGATATAGTTCCCGCTATGCGCTGGATCGGGCACGGGAATTTGACAATTCATCACGGAGGTCACTGTCGCAGCCAGTGCCGGGCGAATGGTGAGGACGGTGGACGCGCCGACCGCGCCGAGCATCAGCAATCGGCGAGCGCGATCCGCGACTTCCCGATTGCCAGCCTCCTCGTCACTCATCGCTTTGCTCCGCCTCGACATACTCGTCGATGCGATAAAGCGCGGATGGGGTGAAATGTCGAGGGCATTAACAGTCTTTCGGCAGGAAAGCCTTGCCGTAGCGTCCTTGCTTTGATGCTTGCGCGTGACAGATCAGCCGCTAATCAGCGCGCATCATAGGACAGCGGAGCAGAAATCATGACCATCAGTTTTGCAGGCAAAGTCGCCATTGTAACCGGCGCGGGCGGCGGACTCGGCCGCGAATATGCGCTCGAACTGGCGCGGCGCGGCGCGAAAGTCGTGGTCAACGATCTGGGCGGCGCGCGCGATGGCACCGGCCATTCTGATGCCGCGCTCAAGGTCGTCGAGGAAATCACGGCGGCGGGCGGTGAGGCCATGTCCAACGGCGGCAATGTTGCGGAATATGACCAGATGGTCGAACTCGTCGCCAAGGCGAAGGAAGCCTGGGGCGGCGTCCATATCCTCATCAACAATGCCGGCATCCTGCGTGACAAGAGCTTCACCAAGATGGAGATCGCCGATTTCGAACTGGTGGTGAAGGTTCACCTGCTTGGCTCGGCCAACGCGACCAAGGCAGTGTGGGACATGATGCGTGAGCAGAATTACGGCCGCATCCTGATGACCGCATCTTCGACAGGGCTCTATGGGAATTTCGGCCAGACCAATTATGGCGCAGCCAAACTCGGCCTCGCGGGCTTTACCAAATCGCTTTACCTTGAGGGGGCCAAGAATAATATCAAGGTAAACACGCTCGCCCCGATCGCGGCGACACGCATGACCGAGGACATTTTGCCGCCCGAAGCCTTCAAGGCGTTCGATCCGGTCAATGTCGTTCCGGCGGCGCTTTTCCTCGTTTCGGACGATGCGCCGTCCAACGCGATTGTCGGCGCGGGTGGTGGCTTCTTCCACACTGCCAACGTGACGTTGACCCGCGGCGTGGCGCTGCCCGAAGGCGAACGGACGGTCGAAGCCGTTGCCGCGCACTGGGCCGAGATCAGCGATCGTGCTGGCGAGATCGTCCCGCAATCGGGTGCAGAACAGTCAATGGCGGCGATCGCTCGGCTGCAGGCGCTGGCGCGATAGGCGCGCCAGCGCGAATCAATACCGGTAAGGTTTGGCACTCATCCTGTCCGGTTTTGGCACAGGGTCAGGATTAACCACATAAGCGGTTCCTGGGTTGTGGTCTTTGGCAGTTTTTCGTCTATTCTCTGTTTGATTCTGCAATCATCCGGTTAAGGGCTCAGGCCATTTCTGATCGCAGACTTGATTGGCTTCCACCCGATTTTGGGCTGGACCGAATAGATGTGAAGGACCTGTTGATGAAGAAATTTTCGATCTGCACCGCCGCCGCTCTGGCCTGCGTTTCAGCTCTGCCTGCAAATGCCGCCATTACCCTGTCAGCCACCCCGGGCGCAGCGGTCTATGCCGGGCCAACGCCCACTTTCGATTTCAATTCGGCCACTCCGGAATATAACGGCTCGATCTTTTCGGGTTCCGTCGGTGGTGTGCGTGCGCAGCCCTTTGGCAGCACCGGCGGCTATATTTCGGTCGGCCCGACCGACGGCACCCCAAAAACGCTCAATCTGTCTGCTTTTGGCCTGATCAGCAGCATCAGCTTCATCTGGGGATCAGTCGACGCTTACAATACGCTTGAAGTGCTCGACGCGGCAAACAATGTGCTTGCAACCTTCACGGGCGCAAACGCGGCGATCAATCCCAACGGGAACCAGACCAGCCCGGCCACCAATCCGCTGGCCAAGCTGACGATCACCGGTGCCGACCAGGGATTGGTTTCGGGCTTGCGCTTCAACTCCACGTCGAACGCGTTCGAGGTCGACAACGTCGCAATCAGCGCGTCTGCGGTGCCAGAACCGGCAACCTGGGCCATGATGTTTGCAGGCTTTGCTGGTCTTGGGCTATCAATGCGTCGTCGCCGGTCGTCAATGCGGGTCTCGTTCGTCTAGTCCTCGAGCAAGTCCCTTCAGGGAGAAAGGGTCGCTTCGTGCGGCCCTTTTTTTGGTCTTTTACAAGTGTATTGCAATGATAATACAGTTGTGCCAGACTCGTTTAATCCTACAGGAGTCTGATCAATGTATAGCGAGAGCGACCTTGAATCCGCAGTTGCCGCCGGGGCGCTGACCCCGCAAGCGGTGGCCGCCCTGCGCGCCCATATCTCCACCGCGCGTGCCACGCCAATGGTCGACGAAGAAAACTTCCGGCTGTTGAGCGGGTTCAACGATATATTCGTCGCAATCGCCGGCGTGTTGCTGCTGGTTGGCGGCGCCTGGCTTGGCGGCGAAATTCACCCTGCGGTCGGCTCCGCTGTGGTCGCTGTGCTGTCATGGGGATTGGCCGAATATTTCACGCGGGTGCGACGTATGGCGCTGCCCAGCATTGTTTTCCTGCTGTCCTTTGTCGGCGGTGTGTTCGGGACACTGACCAGCGCGATCCTCGGCGATGGCGGTCTTGAGACTGGCGACCGCGCAGGTGCGACAATCATGGCGGCCTGTGCCGCCATCACCGTCGGCGCGGCCTGGGCGCATTGGCGGCGCTTTCAGGTGCCGATCACGGTCGCGGCAGGAGCCGCCGCCCTGGTCGGGGTCGTTGCGTCGTTGCTGCTCGCAGCCATGCCTGACATTGAGCGCGTTATCTATCCGGCGCTCTTCTTCCTCGGCCTTGGCGTCTTCGCCTTTGCGATGCGCTGGGACATGTCGGACCCGACCCGCACCACGCGGCGCTCAGACGTCGCTTTCTGGTTGCACCTGCTCGCCGCCCCGATGATCGCCCATTCGATCTTTGCCATGCTCGGCCTGCTTCATGGAGAGCCAGGTGTGGGCAAGGCGCTGATCGTGGTCGCGCTTTATGTAGCGATGGGGCTGATCGCGCTGGCGGTTGACCGGCGGGCATTGCTCGTTTCGGCTTTGGGCTACGTCATCTACGCGATCATCACGCTGTTCCGCGAATTCGGCGCAATCAGCATGAATGTCGCGCTAGCGGCGTTCGTGATTGGATCGGCATTGCTCCTGCTCTCCGCCTTCTGGCACAATGTGCGGGCGATGGTCATTGCCACGCTGCCCGCCACGCTGGGCCGGAGGCTGCCTGCGCCCAGCCCCGCCTGATCGTCTCCGCTTTACCCCTCTGGTCGCCCGCGCCAAGTCCAGCTATCACCGTCCAAGGGCATTGTGTTTCGACATAAGGTGATCAGGCCTTAGTCGACAATTCCATGGGCAGACGAGGGCGAACGTAGCATGTGGCTGAACGCAGTCGCGGGATTCGGGGTCGGCACGTTGGTCGGGATCACTGGCGTCGGTGGCGGGTCATTGATGGCGCCGATCATGATTCTGCTGTTCGGCATTGCGCCTGCGACTGCAGTTGGCACCGACCTGTGGTTCGCGGCAATCACGAAATCGTTCGGCGGCGTGATCCACCACCGCAACGGCGGCGTGGACACGCAGGTTCTTAAGCGGCTCTGCATGGGCAGCCTGCCCGCCGCAGTCGTGACTTTGTGCTTTCTGGCTTTTAGCGGCATGGGCCAGGTCAAGGATGGCCTGATCCTGCATGCGCTGGGCGGGGTCCTGATCGTCACGAGCATTGCAACGCTTTTCCGCCACCGCTTTGTCGAATGGAGCCGGACCTACCAGCGCGACGCAGGGCATGAAATGCTGAACATCCAGGCCCCGTTGACGATCCTTGCAGGGGTCGTGCTTGGTGTGCTCGTAACATTGACTTCGGTCGGCGCGGGCGCGCTGGGCGTCACGATGATCCTGTGCCTCTATCCGCTGCGAATGAGCGCGCGCAAACTCGTCGCGACCGATATTGTCCATGCCATTCCGCTGACCCTGATCGGCGGCATCGGCAATCTGTACATGGGCACCGTCAACCTGCCACTCTTGGGCGGATTGCTGCTCGGATCGATCCCCGGCATCATCGTTGGTTCGCTGGCCGCGCGACGGATACCTGAAGCGGCTTTGCGGATCGTGCTGGCGCTTGTCCTGATGATCGTGGGCGTGCGCACCCTGCTCCACTGATCAGGAGGCGCTGGAAACCAGCTTCATCAGTCGCCGTTCAACCGGCGCGAGAACCGGCCCCAGTTCGTGGCCACGCCGCAAGACGATCCCGGCCTCCCCGATCAGCGCCCACATGCCCTGTTTCTGGTGCAGCGCCGGGCGTTTTTCGATCCGCATTTCGGGCCGCTCGGTCGCCCGCCGGAACGCACTGAAGACGGCAACTTCGCGTTCCATGGTCAGCGCATAATCGCGCCAATGCCCGGCCGCGACCATCCGGCCATAGAGATCGAGGATGCGGGTCAGTTCGGTCCGGTCGAATACGGTCTGGCCGCCGCCCCTGAGCGGAAACGGCGTAACCTCCCCCATCAGGCGTTGGACCGCTTGGTCTTGCCGCCCTCACGCTCTTCGGCCATCGCGTTCAACCGTTTCTGGAGCTGCTCGACCTCGCATTTGAGGATTTCCAGCTGTTGGGTCGCCGGATCGAAACGCTCGCTGCACGGCGTGCCATAGGGGACGAAATCCCGGGACTCCGGCGTAACCTCAACCAGAGTCGATCGCGCTGGAATGCCAATCATTGTGGCGCCCTCGGGCACATCTTTGGTTACAACGGCATTCGCACCAATTCGGGCATTGGAACCCACGGTGATCGGGCCGAGCACAGCAGCGCCGAGGCTGATAATAACGCCATTGCCAATCGTCGGATGTCGTTTGCCACCGACCCCACCTGTCGGATTGGTTCCACCCAATGTGGCTCCCTGATAAATGGTCACATCATCGCCGATCTCTGCGGTCTCCCCAATCACGACAAAACCGTGATCGATGAAGAAATTGCGCCCGATCTTCGCGCCGGGATGAATATCGATCGCGGTCAGCAGACGCCCAAAATGGTTGACCAATCGGGCCAGAAAATAGAGTTCCGCGACGTACAGCCAATGCGCCACGCGATGAAACGCCAGCGCCCACACCCCGGGATAGATCAAAATCTCCCAGCGCGTGCGCGGCGCGGGGTCACGCGCCTTGATCGAATCGAGGTAGGAAATCAGTCCATCAAACATAAAACGTGCCGCCCTTGGCTTTTTCCATGAACCCTATCTAGGCGTTTGTGCCCGATGATTCCAGAGGCGCGCCACAATCGAGGCCAACATGGCCATTTCGGCAACAAGAATCACCGACAAATCCTGTGCAAAGCTTAGCGCCGCTAATCCCAGCGCCCCGATGCCGCATCGTCGGCGGCCCGCGCGTCGACCCAGTCAGCGCGGCCATCGGCGAACTCTTCCTTTTTCCAGAACGGCGCGTCGGTCTTTAACCGGTCGATCAGATAGGCGCAGGCCTCAAGCGCCGAGGCGCGATGTCGCGCTGCGGTCGCCACAAGCACAATCCGGTCACCCGGCTCGAGCCGTCCCACCCGGTGGATCAGCGTGACCCCATCAAGCCCCCAGCGCGTCATCGCCTCATCGGCGAGCGCATCAAGCGTGGCGCCTGTCATCGCCGGATAATGTTCCAGCGTCATGGCAGTGAGCCCATCATCGCCGCGCACGTGGCCGATAAAGCAGGCAACGCCCCCCGAACCGAGCGTCGCCAGTGTCCCGAGTTCGAATCCGGTATCAAAATCCGCCGTTTCGACCAGAACGCGTTTCATCCGCCAGTGACCGGCGGAAAAAAGGCTATCTCCTGTGCATGGCCAAGCGGTGCATCGATCGAAGCCATAACCTGGT